>NZ_PTFE01000084.1:0-36439 GCF_002936975.1 Bradyrhizobium sp. AC87j1 | reverse complement strand
CTTCATGACATGATAGCGCCGGACGCCATGACTGCTGCTGTCGAGATCTACACCAGGCCGGGCTGCGGCTATTGTTCCGCGGCGAGGTCCTTGCTGACCCGCAAGAAGGCGACCTTTACCGAATTCGACGTCGCCAAGAACCCCTCCTGGCGGGAGGAGATGTACGGCCGCGCCGGTGAGGGCTCGACGTTCCCGCAGATCTGGATCGGTGGAACTCATGTCGGCGGCTGCGACGATCTCTACGCACTCGACCGCGAAGGCAAGCTCGACGGCATGCTGGAAGATGTGAAGGCCAACTCATGAGCGAGAACCGCACGTTTACGGCAGCCATGGTGCAGATGCGCACGGGTCTGATGCCCGGGCCGAGCCTCGAACAGGCCACGAAGCTGATCCGGCAGGCGGCGGCCGATGGCGCCGACTACGTGCAGACGCCCGAAGTCAGCAACATGATGCAGCTGAACCGCAAGGCGTTGTTCGAGCATCTCCAGAGCGAGGAGGACGACACCTCGCTGAAGGCCTACCGGGCGCTCGCGGCGGAACTGAAGATCCATCTCCATGTCGGCTCGCTGGCGCTGCGCTTCTCAGCCGAAAAGGCGGTCAACCGCTCCTTCCTGATCGGGCCCGAGGGCAATGTGCTCGCGAGCTACGACAAGATCCACATGTTTGATATCGAGCTGCCGGACGGCGAGAGCTATCGCGAATCCGCCAATTACCAGCCGGGCGAGACCGCGGTGATCTCCGACCTGCCCTGGGGCCGGGTGGGCTTGACGATCTGCTACGATTTGCGCTTCCCCGCGCTTTACCGCGCGCTCGCCGAGAGCGGTGCATACTTCATCACCGTCCCGTCCGCCTTCACCCGCAAGACCGGCGAAGCGCACTGGCACGTGCTGCTGCGCTCGCGCGCGATCGAGACCGGCTGCTTCATCTTCGCAGCTGCCCAGGCAGGCACCCACGAGAACAAGCGCGAGACCTATGGCCATTCGCTGATCATCGATCCCTGGGGCGAGATTCTCGCCGAGGGCGATGTCGAGCCCGGCATCATCATGGCCAGGATCGACCCCGCCAAGGTCGAGACCGCACGCCGCGCGATTCCCTCGCTCCAGCACGGCCGCCGCTTCGGCGTGTCCGATCCCAAGGCCGGGCCGGATCATTTGCACCTCGTGCGGGGATCGGCATGATCCGCTACGCGCTTCGCTGCGACCGCGACCACGGCTTCGAGAGCTGGTTCCAGAGCTCGTCGGCCTATGATTCGCAGGTCAAGCGCAAGCTCGTGACCTGCCCGATCTGCGGATCCGCCAAGGTCGACAAGGCGATCATGGCCCCGCGTATCGTCGGCAAGAAGGGCCGTGGGCGCGCGGCGCCACCGCCGGAACCGGCGGCAGCCCCCACGCCCGAGGCGGCACCATCAGGGCCGACTTCGCTGATGCTGGCGCAGGAGAAAGAGCTGCGCACCAAGCTGAAGGAGCTGCGCGATCACATCGTGAAGAACGCCGACAATGTCGGCGAGCGCTTCGCCAATGAGGCCCGCGCGATGCATTACGGCGACAAGGAGCACCGTCCGATCTACGGCGAGGCCTCGCCGGAGGAGGCGAAGTCGCTGATCGACGAGGGCATCGAGGTGTCGCCGCTGCCGGCATTGCCGGAAGACCGGAATTAGGCCCCCACCAGCACCGCCACACCGATGATGATCAGCGCGATACCTGCGAGCTCGCGCGGCGCGATCGGCTGCTTGAACGAATAATACGCCACCGCTTGCGCGAACAGCACCTCGATCAGAGCGAGCGTGCGGACATTGGCGGCGGCCGTCAGCGCGAACGCCAGGAACCAGAATTGTGAGGCGAAGGCGCCCATGAAGCCCGCGAGCATCGACGGCTTCCACAGGCCGAGGATCGCCTGCAGCACTTTTGGCGCGCGCCAGAGCAGATAGATCGTCAGCACCAGCGTCTGCACGAACAGGCCGAGCACCAGCGTGAACGAGGCCGAGGTCACGAAGGAGACGCCGGGCACGTTGATGATCGCGCCGCGAAAGCCAACCGCAGACAGCGCGAATGCGGCAGCTGCAACGAGGCCGGTGATGGTCGGCTTCAATTCTGCAAAACTCTTCTCGCCGCCGGGCCTGAGCGCGGTGATGACGACGCCGACGGTCGCGATCACGATCGCCAGCACCTTCAGCCAGGTCAGGTGATCGCCAAGGAAGACGAAGCCGAAGATCGCGGTCTGGATCGCCTCGGTCTTCAGATACGCCGTCGTCACCACGAAGGATCGATCGTTCATGGCGAGCAGCATCAGGCCGGTGGCGACGATCTGGCTGAGCGCACCGAGCAAGAGCCACGGCCAGAACACGGTCGGCGGCATGTCCAGATGATCGCCGGTGGCGACCAGCACCACGCCGAGAAACAGCACCGAAAACGGGAAGCCGAACAGGAAGCGGATATTGGTCGCGCCCCAGGTCCCCAGCGGCTTCGTCAACGACCGCTGCATCGCATTGCGCGCGACTTGGCCCAACGCGGCAACGAGGGTGAAGGGAATCCAGAGGCTGGCGATGGTGAGCATGGGGTGGATGGAAGCTGAGGCAGGAGGAATGCAGCCAACCTGCCGCTAGCGGCAGAGCAGGTCAATCACGCCGACGTCATGGGTGCGATGCTCTCGCGACAAATTCGGTGTCGTCCCTGCGAACGCAGGACGACACCGTTTGTGGAGAAGCAGCTCGCATCCCACTTCCAGCCTCACACCATCCCTTCCGCCACCACCATGTAGTTCACGTCCATATCCGACGAGAGCGTCCATTTGTCGGCGAAGGGTGAGTAGACCACGCCGGTCTGCTCGGTGATGACGAGGCGGTTGTCGAGCAGGTATTTTGTCAGCTCGTCGGGGGTGACGAACTTATTCCATTCGTGGGTGCCGCGCGGCAGCCAGCGCAACACATATTCGGCGCCGACGATGGCGAGCGCAAAGCTCTTCCAGTTGCGGTTCAGCGTCGAGACCACCATGAGGCCGTTCGGCTTCAGCATCGCCGCGCAGCGCTTCAGGAAGACGCCGACATCGACGACGTGCTCGACCACCTCCATCGCCAGCACGATGTCGAAGCGCTCACGCGGGTCGATCTCCTCCACCGTGGTACAGCGGTAGTCGATCGCAAGATGGCCCTTATCGGCGTGCAGCTTGGCCGCGGCGATGTTGCTCTGGGAAGGGTCGACGCCGATGACCTGCGCTCCGAGCCGCGACAGCGGCTCGCACAACAGGCCGGCGCCGCAGCCGATATCGAGCACGCGAAGCCCGCCGAGGCAGTTGAGGCTGCGCACGTTGCGCTCGAACTTGCGGCAGGCGGCATCGCGGATGTAGCCGAGCCGCAGCGGGTTGATCCGGTGCAGCGGCGCCATCTTGCCGTTGGGGTCCCACCACTCCGCTGAGAGTTTCGAGAACTTTGCGATCTCGGCGGCGTCGACGGTCGAACCCGGCTGCGGGCTGGCGGAGAGGGAAGTATTTTGCTGCATGCTCATGGTTACGCGCGGTCCTACCGCGTGGTGATCGAACTACGGAAGGCGAGCGGCGAGGCGATGGTCCGGATGGTTTCGCGACCTTCGCCGACGCCGTTGATGGTCACGTCGCCGTAGTTGAGAATACGTCCAAGAATCGTCTGATTGACATCGACGCTCTCGACCTTGTCCAGCGCCATCTCGAAGGTGCGGCGCTTGATGAAGCCGGTCTTGTGCACAATCCTTAGGTTGGTGACGTCGGTCTCGGTGGTGAAGCGATGGAACCAGCCCTTCACGGTCCAGAACAGGGCCGCCAGAGCCACCACGCCCGAGGCGATGAGACAGAGAATCACGAGCCCATTGACCGTGGTCTGCCCTGACAGGACGAACAGGGCGAAAGCCGCGATCCAGGCCAGGATGGCCGGAAAATAGAAGATCCAGTGCGCATTGGTCGAATACAGCACCCGCTCGCCGGGCTGCAGGATTTCGTCAATATAGCGCGCCATAACCTCTGATAACCCATTGCCCGGATTGGCCGCAGCAGGAACCCGCTTGCCCCCGGCCCCGCCCCTCTGTATACGCGCGGTCGGGTCCGCGGCATCGCCTCGCGCGGGTCACCATACTTATCCTTATGAGGGAATGCACGCGTCGTCATGAGCCGCCTCGTGATGAAATTCGGCGGCACATCCGTCGCCAACATCGAACGTATCCGCAACGTCGCACGCCACGTGAAGCGTGAGGTCGACGCCGGCCACGAAGTGGCCGTGGTCGTCTCGGCGATGTCGGGGAAAACCAACGAGCTGGTGGCCTGGTGCACCGAGGCCTCGCCGATGCACGACGCGCGCGAATACGACGCCGTCGTCGCCTCCGGCGAACAGGTGACATCCGGCCTGCTTGCCATTGCGCTTCAGGGCATGGGCATCCAGGCCCGCTCCTGGCAGGGCTGGCAGATCCCGATCAAGACCAGCGACGCCCACGCCTCGGCCCGGATCGAGGATATCGACGGCAGCGAGATCATCAGCCGTTTCAAGGATCGCAAGGAGGTCGCGGTCATCGCCGGCTTCCAGGGCATCAACCCAGAGACCAATCGCATCACCACGCTCGGCCGCGGCGGCTCCGACACCTCGGCCGTGGCGATCGCCGCCGCCGTCAAGGCCGACCGCTGCGACATCTACACGGATGTCGACGGCGTCTACACAACCGATCCGCGAATCGTGCCGAAGGCCAAGAGACTCGACAAGATCGCATTCGAAGACATGCTGGAACTGGCCTCCCAGGGCGCAAAAGTGCTTCAGGTCCGCTCGGTGGAACTCGGCATGGTCCACAACATGCCGATCTTCGTCCGCTCGAGCTTCGACAAGCCCGAGGATATCGACCCGCATGCCAACCAGCCGCCCGGCACGCTGATCTGCAGCGAGGAGGAGATCATGGAAAGCCACGTCGTCACTGGTATCGCCTTCTCCAAGGACGAGGCCCAGATCTCGGTGCGCCAGATCGAGGACAAGCCGGGCGTTGCGGCCTCGATCTTCGGCCCGCTGGCGGATGCCAACATCAACGTCGACATGATCGTGCAGAACGTCTCTGAGGACGGCAAGACGACCGACCTCACCTTCACGGTGCCGGCGGCCGACTATACCCGCGCCAAGGACACCATTACCGCCGCCAAGGGCAAGATCGGCTATGCGCGGCTCGATACCGCCACCGATGTCGCCAAGATCTCGGTGATCGGCAGCGGCATGCGCAGCCATGCCGGCGTCGCCGCCCAGGCATTCTCGGCCCTCGCCGGGCGGAATATCAACATCCGGGCCATTACAACCTCCGAGATCAAATTCTCGGTTTTGATCGACACCGCCTATACCGAGCTTGCGGTGCGCACCCTGCACACGCTCTACGGTCTCGATCAGGCCTGAAACGCGACCATCGTCGCGCTTCAGGTTGTTGTTTGAGCATGGTCTTTCCGGAAAACCGCTTCGCACTTTCCGGACCATGCCTGGACTAATTTTCTCTTAGCGGTCGCAGCAAACGCGAAGGTGTACACACCTTCGCGTTTGGCAGGCGTTTTGCTTGGCAAAACAAGCCTCAATTCGCTATACGGCGAACAGGGTGGGCTGCCGCAGACTGTGTCCCAGTTCAGGCGGCGCTGATTCGGTGCAAGCGCTAAATCTCAAGTGGATTTTGGGCTTGTGCCAGCGCCGGACAAACAAATTGGTTGTTTTTCTGGAATTTTAGGCCAGCCGCCGGCCGATACGGCCGGGCCGGCAGACGGAGGAGATTGACGGGACATGCGGAGCGCGTCGGGAGGTCCCCGCGTCTTGTTGAGACGGCTCCGCGAAACCATGGCGGAGCAGGTCTCGGCCCAGGAGCGGCTGGACAAGATCGTGGTGCTGATCGCCGCCAACATGGTGGCCGAGGTGTGCTCGGTCTATGTGCTGCGCATCGACAACACGCTGGAGCTCTACGCCACCGAAGGCCTCAACCGCGAGGCCGTGCATCACACCGTGCTGAGCGCCCATGAGGGCCTGGTCGGCCTCGTCGCCAGCGAGGCGACGCCGCTCAACCTGAGCGATGCGCAGACCCATCCGGCCTTCTCGTTCCGCCCGGAGACCGGCGAAGAAATCTACCACTCCTTCCTCGGCGTGCCGATCCTGCGGGCCGGCAACACGCTCGGCGTGCTGGTGGTGCAGAACCGCGCCAAGCGCAACTATGTCGAGGAGGAGCTCGAGGCGCTGCAGACCACCGCCATGGTGCTGGCCGAGCTGATCGCCTCGGGCGAGCTGTCCGCGCTGGCCCAGCCGGGGCTGGAGCCGGCCGCGCGCCATTCCGCACAGAAGGTCGGCGCGATCCTGTCGGAGGGCATCGCGCTCGGCCATGTCGTGCTGCACGAGCCGCGCGTCGTCATCAAGGACTACATCGCCGAGGACCTGCCCAAGGAAATCAAGCGGCTCGACACCGCGCTGGCCAAGCTCCGCGCCGATCTCGACCGCATGCTGGAGCGCGGCGACGTCGCCGAGGGCGGCGAGCATCGCGAGGTGCTGGAAGCCTATCGCATGTTCGCCAACGACCAGGGCTGGTCGCACAAGCTGCACGAGGCGGTCGCCACCGGCCTCACCGCGGAAGCCGCGGTCGAGCGCGTGCAGTCCGACACCCGCGCGCGCATGCTGCGCTCGACCGACCCCTATTTGCGCGACCGGCTGCACGACCTCGAGGATCTCGGCTACCGCCTGATGCGGCAGCTGGTCGGCCAGGACCACGCGCCCTCACGCGAGCAGCTGCCCGACAACGCCATCGTCATCGCCCGCGCGATGGGCCCGGCGGCGCTGCTCGACTACGACCGCAAGCGCCTGCGCGGCATCGTGCTGGAGGAAGGCACCGCCAACTCCCACGTCTCGATCGTGGCGCGCGCGCTCGGCATCCCCGCGGTCGGCGAAGTGCCGAACGCACCCGGCATTGCCGATCCCGGCGATGCCATCATCGTCGACGGCACCTCCGGTTCGATCTATGTGCGCCCCTCGCAGGAAGTCGAGGCGGCCTTCGCCGAGCGCGTGCGCTTCCGCGCCCGCCGCCAGGCGCAGTATCTGGCGCTGCGCGACCTGCCCTGCGTCACCAGGGACGGCCAGAAGGTCGAGCTGATGATCAACGCAGGCCTTGCCATCGACCTGCCGCATATCGAGGACACCGGCAGCGCCGGCATCGGCCTGTTTCGCACCGAGCTGCAATTCATGGTCGGCCAGAGCCTGCCGCGCACCAGCGACCAGCTGGCGCTGTATCGCACCGTGCTCGATGCGGCCGGCACCAAGCCCGTCACCTTCCGCACCCTCGACATCGGCGGCGACAAGGCGCTGCCCTATATGGAAGCCGTGATCGAGGAAAATCCCGCGCTCGGCTGGCGCGCGATCCGGCTCGGGCTCGATCGTCCCGGCCTGCTGCGCGGCCAGATCCGCGCGCTGCTGCGCGCCGGTGGCGGCCGCGCGCTGCGCATCATGTTCCCGATGATCTCGGAGGTCGCCGAATTCGATTCGGCGAAGGCGCTGGTCGAACGCGAGCTGACTTATCTGCGCCAGCACGGCCATACGCTGCCGGAGCGTATCGACATCGGCACCATGGTCGAGGTGCCCGCTTTGCTCTATCAGCTCGACGAGCTCCTGAAGAAGGTCGACTTCATCTCGGTCGGCTCCAACGATCTGTTCCAGTTCCTGTTCGCGGTCGACCGCGGCAATGCCAAAGTCTCCGAGCGCTTCGACACCATGTCGGCGCCGATCCTGCGCGCGCTGCGCGAGATTGCACGCAAGTCGCAGGCGGCGCAGAAATCGCTTTCGCTCTGCGGCGAGATGGCGTCCAAGCCGCTTGGCGCACTGGCGCTGATTGCGCTGGGCTACCGCTCGCTGTCGCTGTCGGCAACCGCGCTCGGCCCCGTCAAGGCCATGGTCATCGACCTCGATGCCAAGAAGGCCGAAGCCATGCTCGGCCCGCTCCTGGACGCGCCGGCGGGCAGCGTCTCGATCCGGCAGAAACTGACGGAATTTGCCGAGGCCGAAGGCTTGGCATTGTAGCGGGCCTGTCGCCGCTCCCTGCCGCCTCGCCTCCTTCCGCCATTTGAGACTGAACCGATGTCGTCACTCCCCGAAGCCAAACTGGACGTGCTCCTTGCACATCATGCCTCTCTCGAGGCCGAATCACTGAGACAGCTCGCCTCCGAGCGCTATGTGCAGATCACGCGCGAGCTCGCCGAGATCACCCCGCTGATCGAGGCGGTGAAGGCCTATCGTGCCGCGGTCAAGGAGCTTGCCGACACCGAGGCGCTGATCGCCGATCCCGCGACCGATGCCGAGATGCGCGGCATGGCCGAAGCCGAACGCGACGAGCTCACGCCGAAAATCGAGGACCTGGTCCAGAAGATCCGCGTCGCGCTGCTCCCCAAGGACGCCATGGACGACCGCAACGTGGTGCTGGAAATCCGCGCCGGCACCGGTGGCGACGAGGCCTCGCTGTTTGCCGGCGACCTGTTCCGGATGTACGAGCGCTTCGCTGCCTTGCAGGGCTGGAAGGTCGAGGTGATCTCGGCCAGCGAAGGCACCGTCGGCGGCTACAAGGAAATCATCGCGGAGGTGCAGGGCCGCGGCGCGTTCTCGAAACTGAAGTTCGAATCCGGCGTGCACCGCGTGCAGCGCGTGCCGGACACCGAGACGCAGGGCCGCATCCACACTTCGGCCGCGACGGTGGCCGTGCTGCCGGAGGTCGAGGACGTCGACGTCGACATCAAGAACGACGATTTGCGCATCGAGACCATGCGCGCGCAAGGAGCGGGCGGCCAGCACGTCAACAAGACCGAATCGGCGATCCGCATCACCCACATTCCGACCGGCATCGTGGTGATGATGCAGGACAGCCGCTCGCAGCACAAGAATCGCGCTTCCGCCATGAACATCCTGCGCTCGCGAATCTACGACGCCGAGCGCCAGCGCGTCGATGCGGCACGGTCGGCCGAGCGTAAGGAGAAGGTCGGCTCAGGCGACCGCTCCGAGCGCATCCGCACCTACAATTTTCCGCAAGGGCGCGTCACCGACCACCGCATCAACCTGACGCTCTACAAGCTGCCGCAGGTGATCGCGGGCGAAGCGCTTGGCGAGTTGACCGACGCGCTGACCACCGAGCACCAGGCCGCGCAGCTCGCCGCGCAAGGCGCGGCGGCCTGATCCCTGCCTCAGCGCACCTTTGCCAGGAACGATCGCAGAATCTTGCCCAACGCGGGTGCAGCGGCGCTCAGCTCGTCCAGGTGAATGCGCGAAAGCGACCGCAGCTTCTGCTCGCCCTTGGCCGTCAGCTTGACCAGGACGCGCCTTGCATCCTCGGGATCGGCCTCCCGACTGATCAGCTTCAACTTCGCCATGCGGTCCACCAGCTCCACCGCCGTATGGTGCCGGATCAGGAGGAAGCCGGCGATGTCGCCGACGCTGGCGCCGTTGGCATCGGCCAGCCCCTTGATCGCCAGCAGCGCCTGGTGCTGCTGCGGCGTCAACCCGGCGTTCTGGGCCGCCGCTTCGCTGAAGGCGAGGAAGGTGCGCAGCTGGTAGCGGAATTGCGCGAGCGCGGCGTAGTCAGCCTCGCGCATTGCGCCGCCCCTCGACGACGCAGCGCGCGCCGTGCGTCCGGTCTTCCGCTTCGCGTCAGCCATTCCGTGCCTTTCGACCTCCGCCCGCCGGCGGAGCGGGCGCTGCCGAGACTAGCAAGGAAGGCCGGGCGGAACCACCGACGGGCGTCGCAGATGCACAAATATAGGAGAGGCCTGCAGCCCTGCTATTCGAAGTTGGAGAGCAGGATCTTCACCAGGATGACCTGAAACGCGATCGGAATACGAACGCTCTTCCGCCTGATCGAGCGCTGGAGCGCACTGGCGATCTCGGCGCTGGTCAAGGCGCCTTCGGATGCATTCGTGATCAACTCACCCCACATCTGCGACAGCGAGCCACCGGGCGGGATCACCGGCTTGATCGTCACGCCGCAGCCCTGCGCCCAGTCGACGATCTCCCGCATCGTGTGAGGACCGCAGTTGCGCGTCGTCGCAAGCCGCTCGGCCGTCAGCGCGAGCAGCAGCTCGCGCGAGGGCGACCAGGTCCCCTTCGGCGGCTGCTCGCCGGTGAGCTCGACCGCGAGCTCCTTCAGGACATTCTGGGCCCGCACGCTCAGTCTCTGCATCGGCACCGGCGTGCGCTTGGCCTGAACGGAGCCGACGGCCGGCCCCCGCTGTCCGGCGGACCGGCTGCGCGGCTCCGGCATGCGCGAGGCATCGCCGGACTGCGGCGATGTGCGCTGGTCGCTTCCCTCCCCGGCAGGCCACGCCGCCTCCTGCCGCTCCGCCTCTTGCGGCCAGGACCGTCGCTTCCGGGTACCCGCTACTGTCGTCTGCCGCGGCATCTCTCTCGCCGAACCCGCCAATCTCGTACTCACAAAGACTAATATATATCGTGATCCGATATGTTTTCACGCGATAATTTTCGTCGTTCGACCAAAGGCGAAATTGACAGAAGGAGTTCACGAGCAATGTTTAGGTGCAGGAGCTACACGCGGATGTGACGTGCCCGGTGCAGGCAGGCCCTTCGAGGCCGGTTGCCGCCGGACAGGTCGTGTTTTGCCTGCAAACAAGAACGATATCCGGAGGAAACGATCATGACCGACCATCTCATTCGCCGTGGCCTCTCGCGCCGCGGCCTACTCCAGACCACGGCAGGCCTCATCGGCGGCTCGGTGCTGCCTGCGATGCCGGCCTTCGCCGAGGACAAGCCGGCCGTCGGCTCCTATCCCGCGGGCGTTTCGGGTTCCACCGCCTTCATCGGCATCTCGGTGCCGCGCACCGGCACTTATGCAGTACAAGGGGAGGACGAGCTCAAGGGCTATCAGCTCGCGATCGAGCACATCAACAGCGGTCACGACCTGATCAAGAAGATCTCGCCGAAGACCAGCAAGGGCGTGCTCGGCAAAGAACTGAAATTCGGCGTCGCGGATTCCGCGGCCAAGCCGAACGAGGCGGTGCAGGCGCAGCAGCGCTTCATCAGCGAGAACAAGGCGATCATGATCACCGGCGGCACCTCGAGCGCCGTTGCGGTCGCGCTGAACAAGCTCGCCCAGCGCGAGAAGGTGATCTTCGTCTGCGGCATCTCCGGCTCGAACGACACCACCGGCAAGGACTGCGTCCGCTACGGCTTCCGCCAGAACTTCTTCGGCCAGACCGCCGCAGCGGCGATCGGCCCAGTCATGGTCAAGGAGTTCGGCAAGGGCAAGAAGGCTGCGTATCTCACGCCTGATTACACCTACGGTCACACCGTCACCAAGTCGATGCAGGACTTCCTCGCGACCGGCGGCTGGACCACCGTCACCAACCAGGTCGCGCCGCTCGGTGCGCCCGATTATTCCTCCTATCTGCTGAACGTCGCGAATTCCGGCGCCGACGTGCTGATCAACGTCAACTGGGGCCACGATGCGGTGCTGTCGACCCAGCAGGCCAAGCAGTTCGGCGTGCTCGACAAGATGAAGCTGGTCGTCCCCTACCAGGTGCCCTTCATCGCGCGCGAGACCGGCGGCCTGATGCAGGGCGTCTACGCCGCCACCGACTATTGGTGGACGCTCGAGGACAAGTTTCCGCTCGCCAAGATGTTCAACGAGGCCTTCGAGAAGAAGTACGGCTACAAGCCGGAATGGGGCGCGGAGAACGCCTATGTCAGCTTCGCGCACTGGGCCCGCATGTGCGAGCAGGCCGGAAGCTTCAACCCGCCCGACGTGATCAAGGCCTATGAGAAGGGCGAGACACTGCCGTCCCTGGTCGGCGACGTGCATTACCGCCCCGAGGACCATCAGTGCGTCCGCCCGGTGATCATCGTCAAGGGCAAGCAGCAGAAGGACATGAAGACCAAGGAAGACTGGTACGATGTGGTCGAGATCGTGCCCGGCGAAGGCTTGATGCAGAAGCCGGACGCCTTCGGCTGCCATCCCGGCGACTACAGCTGAGCTCGCGCTAATCCTCTGTGACGCCGTAGGTCGCTTCCGGCTCCTGCGGCGTCACCCTTTTTTGCGCACCGCCGGAACGCGCCACAACCGTGACCATTGCATGATTAGTTGGCCCAACCTCGTCTCGCAGCTCTTCAACGGGCTCGCGCTCGGCGCGCTGCTCGCGCTGATCAGCTCCGGCCTGACCATTATCTACGGCACGCTCGGCGTGCTCAACCTCGCGCATGGCGCGATGTTCATGATCGGCGGCTATGCCGGGTTCGTCGCCTATCAGTACACGGAATCGTTCATCCTTGCCGTGATCGCGGGCTCCCTATTCGTGATGCTGCTGGGCGTTGCGATGGAACGCGTCATCATTCGCCATTTCTATCATCGGCCGCACGAGGATCAGTTGCTCGTGACGTTCGGGCTCGGCATATGCTTCGTCGAGATCATCCGGCTGATCTTCTCTAGCCAGTCGCAGCTGGTCCCGCCGCCGGCGATATTCCAGGGCATCACCAATCTCGGCTTCATGTTCTATCCGACCTACCGCCTCGCGGTGGTCGGCATCGTCGCGATCGCACTCGGCGCGCTGTTCATCATCCTCTACCGGACCCGGCTCGGCATGATCGTGCGGGCCGGCATCGAGGATTCCGTGATGGTGGATTCGCTCGGTATCAATGTCTACCGGGTCTTCATGGTGGTGTTCGGCATCGGCGCGATGGCCGCCGGCTTTGCCGGCATCGTCAACGCGCCGGTGGTGTCGCTGACCCCGGGCATCGGTGACGACATCCTGGTCCAGACCTTCGTAGTGGTGGTGATCGGCGGCGTCGGCTCGTTTCCAGGCGCGATCCTGGGCGGCCTGATCGCCGGCGAGATCATCAGCGTCACGTCCATGTTCAACCCCGGCTACGCCTATGTGATGCTGTTTGCGGCGATGACGCTCGTGCTCGTGGTGCGACCGCATGGCCTGCTCGGCGTCCAGGGCCGCGAGTAAGTGATCTCCTGATGCTCAAGCAACGCCCCTTCCTGATCGAGACACTGACGGCCATCGGCCTGATCGTGGCTCCCTTCGTGCTGCCCCATCTCGGCTTCGCGCCCAACACCGTAAACCGGATCCTGGTCTGGGGCCTGTTCGGCCTCGGCTTCGACATCCTGTTCGGCTTCACGGGCCTGTTGTCGTTCGGCCAGTCCGCCTTCTACGGCACCGGCGGCTTCGTCGCCGCCTACCTCCTGACCCGCGCCGGCTTCGGCAACGTGCTGGGCGCGCTGATCATCGGCATGATCGCGGCGGCCGCGACCGGCTATCTGATCGGCCTGATCGCGCTCCGCCGCACCGGCATCTATTTCGCCATGATCACGGTCGCGATTGCGGAGGTGTTCTTCTTCGTCGAGTTCAATCCACTGTCGGATTTCACCGGCGGCGAGAACGGCCTGCCGGGCGTGCCGACGCCGAGCTTCGATCTCGGCTTCACCACCGTTCACTTCACCAACGGCTGGTCGCTCTACCAGTTCATCGCACTGTGCTATTTCATCGGCGTGATCATCGCACTCAGGATCGTGCGCTCCCCGGTCGGCGCCATTTTCAGCGCGATCCGGGACAATCCGCTGCGAGCCACCGCGGTCGGCCACAACATCCACGGCTACAAATTGACCGCTTTCGTGATCGCAGCCGCCTACGCCGGTTTCGCCGGCGGCCTGCTCGGCGTGCTCCAGGCCTTCATGCCGCCGGACGCCTTCACTTTCGACACGTCCGGCCAGCTCGTGATGCAGACCGCCATTGGCGGCCGAGGCACGCTGTTCGGGCCGCTGGTCGGCGCGACCGTCTGGCTCTTCCTCCAGGATTTCCTCCAATCCGCGCTTGGCTTAGGTGCCGCCTGGAAGCTGGTGCTTGGCGTCGTGTTCGTGCTGCTGGTCTGCTTCCTGCGCGGCGGCATCATCGGCGGTCTTGCGGACCTTTATCGCCTCCTCTCCGGCAGGCGTAAGCGGAGCGATACGGAGGCCGAGCCGGACACTGAGACGACACTGCACCTAGCGCCCGCGCCGATGCAGGCCAAGGAGGTCGCGCACCCCGCTTATTCCGGGCCCATCCTGAAAGCCACCGGTCTCACCAAGCGCTATGGCGGCCTTGTCGCCAACAGCGACATCGATTTCAGCGTCAATCAAGGCGAGCTGCGCGGCATCATCGGCCCCAACGGCGCCGGCAAATCGACCTTCTTCAAGATGCTGACCTGCGAGATCGCGCCGACCTCCGGCCAGATCGTATTCGAGGGGCGCGACATCACGGGATTGAAGGTCACCGAGGTTTGCCAGCTCGGGCTCACCAAGAGCTACCAGGTCAACCAGCTCTTCACCGGGCTGACGGTGCGGCAGAACCTGACGATCGCCGCGCTCGCCGAACTGCGCGGAAAGTTTCGCCTCGATCTCTTCCGCAAGCTCTCCAGCGTCAAAGGCCTGACGGAGCAGGTGGAGCATACGCTCGCTCTGGTCAATCTGACCCGCCGCGCCGACACGCCGGTCTCCGAGCTCGCCTATGGCGAGAAGCGCAGGCTCGAGATCGGGCTCGCACTCGCGACCTCGCCGCGGCTGCTGCTGCTCGACGAGCCGCTCGCGGGCATGAGCCCGCGGGAGCGGGTCGAGACCGTCAAGCTGCTCAAATCGATCGCGCGCGGCCGCACCATGATCATCATCGACCACGACATGGATTCGCTGTTCGAGCTGGTCGAGCGCGTGACGGTGCTTCAGGAGGGCAAGGTGCTGCTCGACGGCACACCGGAGGAAATCAGGACCAACGCCGCGGTGCAGGAGGCCTATCTCGGCGGCGTGCACGGGGAGATCGCCGCATGAGCCTGATCGAGGTCAACGGCCTGAACAGCTATTACGGGGATTCCCACATCCTGTTCGACGTCGCCATGCACGTCGAACGTCACGAGGTGGTGGCGCTGCTCGGCCGCAACGGCGCCGGCAAGAGCACGACGCTGAAGAGCCTGATGGGCGTCGTGACGCCGCGCAGCGGCAGCGTAAAGTTCGACGGCATCGACATCGCCGGACGCAGGAGTCACAGGATCGCGCAGGCGGGAATGCAGCTCGTGCACGAGGAGCGCCGTATCTTCGGCAGCCTGTCGGTGGAGGAGAACATCGTCCTTGCCGGGTTCACCGCGCCGAAACGCTGGCCGCTCGACCGCATCTACGAGATGTTCCCGCGGCTGAAGGAGCGACGCAACAACCGCGGCACCGAGCTCTCCGGCGGCGAGCAGCAGATGCTCGCGATCGCGCGGGCGCTGGTGCGCGATCCCAAGATCGTGCTGCTGGACGAGCCGTTCGAGGGGCTCGCGCCCGTCATCGTCCACGATCTCGTCAAGGCCTGTCGCGAGCTGGCGGCGGCCGGCCAGACCATCGTGCTGGTCGAGCAGAATTTGGCGGCGACGCTGGCGCTGGCGAGCCGGATCTACATCATCAACAACGGTCATATCGTGCACGAGGGCCCGGCACAGGAGCTCAAGGCCCAGCCGGAGCTGCTGCAGCGCTACCTTGGCGTTTAGTCAGCCGCCGTTCAACGACCAAGCTCAGCCGCCAAGCGCCGCGATCATCCGTTTGGCGTGATCGGCGAGCACGGCCATATCTTCCTTGCGGGTCTGCGCCGGCAAGAGGTCGACGCCGGCCCTGACGGGCATGACGTGCATGTGCAGGTGAAGCACCACCTGCCCGCTGGCCGGCTCGCTGAACTGCTGGAGGATGATTCCCTCCGCGTCAAACGCCTTCATCGCCGCAATCGCGATTCGCTTAGCCGTCCGGGCGACGGCGGCAAGATCGTCCTCCGCAATATCCAGGATGCCGCGCGCCGGCGCCCGCGGAATCACCAGCGTGTGCCCGGGCGCGCGCGGCATGATGTCGAGGAAGGCCAGACTGCGCTCGTCCCTGAAAACCTCGAAGCAGGGAATCTCGCCGCGCAGGATCTTTGCGAAGACGTTCTGATCGTCATAGGCCGTCATGGACCCCTCCACGCTTGCGAGGCGCGATCAAACGCGCTCCTTTCCGTTGACGCAAGCGAGCCAGCCGATCTATCCACGATGGCAGGCAGGATGGCTCCATTGGCGACAAATATCGATCCCGGACATAATGTCGAGAGTGCGCGGCGCGCGCTCGCGGCACGGCTGCAAGCGGCCGGCATCGAGGAGGCGGCCCTCGATGCGCGCCTGCTCGTCGGCGCCGCGCTGGAGCTCGATCTGACCGGCATGGTGACGCAGGCATCGCGACAACTCACGCCTGAGGAGACCACGCAGCTCGAACAATACGCGCAACGCCGGCTCGCGCATGAGCCGGTCGCCCGCATTCTGGGCGTGCGAGACTTCTGGGGCATGCCATTGCGGTTGTCCGAGGCGACGCTGGTACCGCGGCCGGACACCGAGACCGTCGTTGAACTGGCGCTCGAGATCTTCCGCGGGCTGGCGATTTCGGGGCGGCGCCCGCGAATCGCCGATATCGGTGTCGGATCGGGCGCCATCCTGCTCGCATTGCTGTGGGAGATTCCCGACGCGTTTGGCGTCGGCACCGATGTCAGTCTGACGGCGCTCGATACGGCGCGCGACAATGCGGCCGCCCTCGGCCTCGCCGGCCGCGCCGGCTTCGTCGCCTGCTCCTATCTGACGGCGCTGCGCGGCCCATTTGACCTCATCGTTTCGAACCCGCCCTATATTCCCTCCGCCGAAATCCCGAGACTGAGCATCGAGGTGCGCGACCACGATCCGCATCTGGCGCTCGACGGCGGCAATGACGGATATGACGCCTATCGCGCTCTCATCCCGCAGGCCGCCGAGCGTCTCGCCCCCGGCGGAGCGCTGATCGTCGAGGCCGGACAGGGGCAGGCCAGAAATATTGAAACCTTGATGATAGCTGGCGCGTTAACGGTGGACAGGCCACCCAAGGCCGACTTGGCGGGCATTCCGCGGGCCGTTTCGGCCCGAAAAATGCCCCCATAAAAGCCGGATTGGCTTGCAAAAAGCTCTTGGAATATCCCTTGGGAACGACTACGTTCCGGTCAACACATCGGTGCCGGCCCCGTAGACCTACGGGCGAAAGCCGGGCTCTCGGGCGAGAGCTTTACTGATAAAGGTTCCAAGCCGCAGGTCCTGTGAAGCGCGATAGCCAGTGGAGCTGCGCTGCTCTCCGACCGCAAAGTGAACGAAAGCCTGATATTGCGCTTGAAGACTTACGCAACACAGCTGGGCTTGTTTCGGCAGGCAAAATGAATGGGTTCGCTGGCGATGAGTGCTGGCGGGTGGGGAACGCGTCCTTGTTTGAACGCGACGGTCGACGAACATCGGCAGGGTTCGATCCGCTTTTGCGCGCGGTGCGCGCGAGCGATGTGAACCGCTGTCACCAGGTCACTCCTAGCAATCAAGTAATGCGTGCAACGTTTAGGGCTGGAATTAAAGGCAGGACATGAGAAACGGTCAGAACAAGCAGCGGATGCGCAACCGCAACAATAACAATAACAACAACAACCGGCGCAGCCAGAACCCGATGACCCGGGTCTACGAGTCCAACGGACCCGACATCAAGATCCGCGGCACCGCCTCGCACATCGCTGAAAAGTATCTCCAGCTCGCACGCGACGCGCGCTCTTCCGGCGACCCCGTTGCAGCCGAGAACTACTACCAGCACGCCGAGCATTATTTCCGTCTGATCGCCGCGGCCCAGGAACAGTTCCGCCAGAACCAGCAGCCGCGCGGTGACGAGCCGATCAGCAGCAACAGCGACGACGGCGAGGACGACGGCGAGAATTTCTCGAATTTCGGCCAGGAGCCGGGCTTCGTCCCGCAGCCGCAACAGCAGCAGCCCTTCGCGCGCGACCGCGACGGCCAGCGCGATCATCACCAGCGCGACCATCAGCAGCGCGACAACCAGCCCTATCAGCGCGATCAGCAGCAACCGCGCGAGCACCGCGAGCGCGACCATCGCTCGCAGCCGCAATATCAGCCCCAGCCGCAACCGCAGAATCAGCCGCAGCCCGTCGTCACCGACACCGGCAGCGTCGATCGCCTGCCCTCCTTCATCACCGGCGCACAGCCGCAGGCGAATGGCGGCGCGAACGGCGGCGAGGGCGGTGCCGGTGGTGGCGAACGCTTCCCGCGCCGGCGGCGCCGGCCGCATGGCCCGCGCCCCGAGCGCGAAGCAGCTCCGGCCGCATCCGGCGATGATCTCGCGCCCAGCGAGTAAGTGATCTTCTTCTGATCGACTGATCTGGAATCGTCCCGGCCTCGCCGGGACGATTTGTTTTTGACGACCACCGGTCGCGGCAACGCTTGTGACCTAGCTGCGCGTCACCGTCGTCGAGGATGGCACCAGCACGGGCTTCGCGAGCGAGGGAATGAGCCGCGCCCGCTCGCGCTTGGCGGGGATCGCGCGGTAGACCTGCTTGGTGGCCTCCACGATATGGACGCCGGCAAAGGGCAGCGATAGTGCCGCACCGGCGCGCTCCCACATCTGCGCCGATTTCAGCACCCAGCCGCCGGCATAGGGCGGCATGAACAGCGCCTCGCCCCAGGCGGTCGGCGTGAACCAGGTCTGGCGCAGCAGATCGGTGATCTGCGAGCGCGAATAGGGCCGGCCGTGACCGAATGGCGTGCTGTCGGTGCGGGTCCACACCCCGCGCCGGTTCGGGATCACCGCGATCACGCGCCCGGACGGCGACAGTACGCGCCATACCTCGCGCAGCAGCGCGGCCGGATCGTCCGACATCTCCAGCGCGTGGACCAGCAGGATGCGGTCGACCGCGGCGTCGGGGAGCGGCAGCGAGAATTCGTCGACCAGCGAGGCCAGCGCCGGCCGTCCCGTCGGCCATTTCAGGACGCCCTGGGCCGCCGGCATGAAGGCGAGGCAGCGCTCGGCGTCTTCGCGGAACAACCCCAGATAGGGGGTGGGATAGCCGAGGCCGAGCACGCGGTGGCCCTCCGCCCTCGGCCAGCGTTCCCTGATGCCGCGATTGATCATTTGCCGCGCCACGATCCCGAGGCGGCGGGAATAGAACTCGCGGAGGTCGACGACGTCGATGGTCATGACGGCAATGTAACATGCGCGAGACCGCCGCCGCGCGCGGAATATTGCATTGCCTGCGCAACGTTAACGCCATATTTGTCTGGCGGGGCTGAGCCCGATGGAGATGACATGGCCGCCGAAATTCGTACTTTCACCTGTTTAAACGACAATTTCGGCTATCTGATCCACGATGTGGAAACCAAGGCGACGGCGTCGATCGACGCGCCCGAGGCCGGCCCCATCCTGGCGGCGCTGGAGCGCGAAGGCTGGCAGCTCACCGACATCCTGATCACCCATCATCACGGCGATCATGTCGGCGGGGTCGCCGAACTTAAGCAGAAATACAACTGCCGCGTCGTCGCGCCGCACGACAAGACCACGAAAATTGCGGACGTCGATCTGCGTGTTGCCAATGCCGACGTGATCAAGATCGGCAATTTGCTGGCGCGCGTCCTGGAGACGCCCGGCCACACGCTCGACCACATCTCCTACGTGTTCGACACCGAGAAGACGGTGTTCGCCGCCGACACGCTGTTCTCGATCGGCTGCGGCCGGGTGTTCGAGGGCACCTATCCGATGATGTGGGATTCGCTTCTGAAGCTGCGTGCCCTGCCCGACGACTTCAAGCTCTATTGCGGCCACGAATACACGGCCTCCAACGTCAAGTTCGCGCTCACTGTCGATCCCGACAATGCGGCACTCCAGGCGCGCGCGGCGGAGGTGACGAGGCTCCGGGCCGAGAACAAGCCGACCATTCCCACGCTGCTTGGCGACGAGAAGCGGGCCAACGTGTTCCTGCGCGCCGATGAGCCACAGGTCGCGGCGAGGCTGCACATGAAGGGCGCGGATGCCGCCGCAGTGTTCGGCGAGCTGCGCGAGCGCAAAAACAAGTCCTGAAGAACAAGTCCTGCAGAAGAAAGTCCTGACTGGATCGATGCCGACTGCAGCCGAGATCATCGCGCGCCTCGAACTCCGTCCGCATCCCGAGGGCGGCCACTATCGCGAGACGTTTCGCGACCAGACCACGGACGCCAACGGGCGTTCGCGCTCGACCCTGATCTACTTCCTGCTGGCACGCGGCGAGCGTTCGCACTGGCATCGCGTCGATGCGGTCGAGACATGGCACTATTACGCCGGCAGTCCCTTGATGCTACGCATCGCCCATGACGGCTGCTCGCAGCACCAGGTGCGGCTCGGCAGTGACCTTGCGAATGGAGACCGGCCGCAGGCGATCGTGCCGGCGCAGGCCTGGCAATCCGCGGAGACGACGGGCGAGTGGACGCTGGTCGGCTGCACCGTGGCCCCGGCGTTCGAATTCGCAGGCTTCGAGCTCGCACCACAGGGCTGGGAGCCGTAGGGTCAACTGTCATTTCGGGCATCGCATGCAGCATCGAGCCCGGAATGATCATCGCTTCCGCAGCACCATATCCTTCGCGGCGATCAAACCGCCGCCGGCAATCAGGATCGCAGCAATCGCGATGTTGGCGCTGGCCTTGGCAAAACCGGCGGCGATGAGGAAGCCGGTCGAGAGCAGCGGCGTCGCGTAAGAAGCAGCGCCGAGCACACGGATGTCGCCGCGCTTCATGCCGATGTCCCAGGCGTAGAACGCGGCACCGACAGGACCGATGCCGAGCGCGATCACCGAGAGCCATTGCAGCGTGGTCTCCGGCCAGACGGTGGTCTCGAGCAGGCCATGCATCAGCGCGGCAAGCACGGCGGTGGCCAGACAGAATCCGGCGACCGCATCGGTCGGCACGGCCTTGAGCCGGCGCGACAGCACCGAATAGGCCGCCCAGACGAACGCGGCGATGAAGGCCGCGGCCAATCCCGGCACCTGCCCCGCCGCGAAGCCGGAGGTGTTGCCGGCGAACAGCAGCACGGTGCCGACGAGGCCGAGCATCGCGCCAACGATGTGATGGAGGGCGAGCCGCTCGCCCGGCAGGAAGGACGAGAACAGCACGATCAGCAGCGGCCACAGATAATTCAGCAAGCCGGCTTCGGCTGGCGGCGCGAAGCGCAGCGCGAGAAAATACAGTGCGTGATAGCCGAACAGGCCGCCGACGCCGACGGCCCAGACGACCAGCGGTTGACGCAGGCTCCTCGCCGCCTCGCCGCGGCCGATCCAGGTGAGCAGGCCGACCAGGCCGCCGATGGCGAAGGTCATCGCGGCGAGCTGGAACGCCGGGATCCTTCCGGTCGCCACCGTCATCACCGACAGCAGTGACCACATCAGGATCGCGGTCAATCCGATCAGCGTGGCTGTGCGCGGGGTCATTGACGAAGGCTCTGAGGACAACGATGCCCGGCACGAGGCCGGGCATTGTCGTCTTCACTAACGCCTTGTCGCGCCTGAAGCTACAGGCTTTTGACCTGAAGGCTTGGCGCCATATCAGGCCTGATACTGGCCGCCATTGATGGTCATCGTCGAGCCCGTGATGAAACCGGCCTCGTCGGCCGCCAGGAACACGACCGCCCGCGCGATCTCCTCGGGCTCGCCGAGCCGGTTCACCGGGATCTGCGGGATCACGTTCTTCTCCAGGACGTCCTTCGGCACCGCCTGCACCATTTCGGTGTTGATGTAGCCGGGGCAGATCGCATTGACGGTAATGCCGCCCTTGGCATTCTCCAGCGCGAGCGCCTTGGTGAAGCCGATGTCGCCGGCCTTCGCCGCGGAATAATTGACCTGACCGAACTGCCCCTTCTGGCCGTTGATCGACGAGATCGAGATGATGCGGCCGAACTTGCGCGCACGCATGCCCTCGATGACCGGACGCGTCATGTTGAACAGCGAGCCGAGATTGGTGTTGATGACCGCGTTCCACTGCTCCAGCGTCATCTTGTGGAAGGCGGTGTCGCGGGTGATGCCGGCATTGTTGACGAGCACCTCGACCGGCCCGAGATCGGCCTCGACCTTTTTCACGCCCTCGGCGCAGGCATCGAAACTGCTGACGTCCCATTTGTAGACGGCGATGCCAGTCTCGGCCTTGAACTTCTCCGCCGCCGTATCGTTGCCGGCGTAGCTCGCCGCAACCTTGTATCCCGCCGCCTTCAGTGCCTTGCTGATCGCAGCACCGATGCCCCGCGTACCACCCGTGACCAATGCAACACGTGCCATGTCGTATTCCTTCCCTTGGACTCTTCGGACGTTTCTGAAGCGATTGTTTTTTAACGTTGGATTATGCGGTTGGTTTGACGGACATCAAGAACAAAACGCCCGGCGTTGAGCCGGGCGTTTGTATTTAGTCGAGGCCTGCACGATTGCGAAGAATATTTGATTTGCAACCGCTGCCTTTTTAGTCGCGTGCAACGCACTCACTGACGTGTGCAGCGCACGCGCAAACTGCGCGTAAGCTACGTGTCAGCTAACTTCAGTCGCGCGCAATGCACATCGCGATGCCCATGCCGCCGCCGATGCACAGCGTGGCGAGGCCCTTCTTCGAATCGCGCTTCTGCATCTCGTGCAGCAGCGTCACCAGGACGCGTGCGCCGGACGCGCCGACCGGATGACCGATCGCGATCGCGCCGCCGTTGACGTTGACCTTGGAGGTATCCCAGCCGAGATCCTTGTTGACGGCGCAGGCTTGCGCCGCGAAGGCCTCGTTGGCCTCGATCAGGTCGAGATCGCCGACATTCCAGCCGGCCTTCTTCAGCGCGGCGCGCGAGGCCGGGATCGGGCCCGAACCCATGATTTTCGGATCGACGCCGGCCTGCGCCCAGGACACGATCCGCGCGAGCGGCTTCTTGCCTTCCTTGGCGGCCTGCTTGGCGGTCATCAGCACCACGGCGGCGGCGCCGTCATTGATGCCGGATGCCGAGCCCGCGGTGACCGTGCCGTCCTTTTCAAAGGCGGGCTTGAGCTTGGCCATGCCGTCGAGCGTGGCGCCATGACGCGGATATTCGTCGGCGCTGACGACGATGTCGCCCTTGCGGGTCTTGATGGTGACGGGGACGATCTCGTCGGCGAACTTGCCGGCCTTCTGCGCCGCTTCGGCCTTCTGCTGCGAGGCGACCGCAAATTCGTCCTGCTGGGCGCGGGTAATCTGCCACTGCCGTGCGACGTTCTCGGCGGTGTTGCCCATGTGGTAGCCGTTGAAGGCATCCCACAGGCCGTCCTTGATCATGGTGTCGACGAACTCGACGGCACCCATCTTAACGCCGCCACGCAGATATTGGGCGTGCGGGGCCATGCTCATGGATTCCTGGCCGCCGGCGACCACGATTTCGGAATCGCCGTTGAGCAGCGCCTGGTAGCCGAGCGCGACCGTGCGCAGGCCGGAGCCGCAAAGCTGGTTGACGCCCCAGGCCGGGCTCTCCACCGGAATACCGGCGGAGATCGAGGCCTGGCGGGCCGGGTTCTGGCCCTGGGCGGCGGTCAGGATCTGACCCATGATGACTTCCGAGACCCGGCCGGGCTCGATGCCACCGCGCTCCAGCGCGGCCTTGATGGCGATGGCGCCGAGATCGTGGGCGGGAAGGGTCGCGAACGCTCCGTTGAAGCTTCCGACCGGGGTGCGGGCGGCGCTGACGATGACGACATCGTCTGACATGGGCATCTCCTGAGGCTTGAGGTTCTTGAAAGGGGGCAGGCGGGGCTTTGAGAAAACGGCTCGCCAGTCTCGTCAGCCATCCTGTTAACGTCGTTGAAGCATGTCAATCGGCCGGCGACCGAATTCATGCCGCAGCGCATTCAAAATAGCGTTCTTGGCGCTTTCGCAAGCAAGATTTTGCTCTGCGATTAACCGTGCCGCACAAAACGGTAGCGTGACCCCTTTGAAAATGCTTATTTTGTTGCGTTGCGTACTCTTCCCGCCCTGCGGCATGGCCCGCCGGGTTCCCGTTCTCCGTGCTTGCAAGTGAGAGCCCATGGCGAAATCAGACCAACCCACAACCATCAAGAAATACGCGAACCGCCGGCTCTATAACACCGGAACGAGTACCTACGTGACGCTGGAAGACCTCGCCGCGATGGTCAAGGATGGCGAAGATTTCCTGGTCTATGACGCCAAGACCGGCGACGACATCACCCGCTCCGTGCTCGCCCAGATCATCTTCGAGCAGGAGAACAAGGCCGGCCAGAACCTGCTCCCGACCACCTTCCTGCGCCAGCTCATCCGCTTCTACGGCGACAGCATGCAGATGGTGGTGCCGAAATATCTGGAGCAGTCGATCGCGACCCTGACCCAGGAGCAAGAGAAGTTCCGCAAGCAGATCGCCAACACCCTGTCCGGCACTCCTTTTGCTCCTCTGGAAGAACAAGTCCGCCGTAACATGGAGCTGTTCCAGCAGACCTTCTCGATGTTCAAGCCGTTTGCTCCCAATGCGGGCCGCCCGGCGACCAGCGCGGAGCCGGAGCCCGAGGCGAACGCCGAGGCGCCGAAGGACACCAACATCGACGATTTGCGCCAGCAGATGAAGGACATGCAGGAGCGTCTCGAGCGCATGTCGAAGAAGGACGAGTAGGACCTTTCGCGTCGACCAGCGCGTCCGCCCGCGGCGGGCGCGCGATTGGCAATTTCGCGCGCGCCTACCATTTCTTCCTCACCGGCTTTAGCCCAGTCATCCCCGCGCAACGGCGAAGCCGTTGTCGCTGGAGGCCTCCGCTCCGCTCCGGCGCCTCAGGATGACGGCTTGACACGCACGGAGCGCGCCATGTCCGATCGCACCATGCATTGGGACAACGTCTACGCCACCAAGGGCGAGGCCGAGGTCAGCTGGTTTCAGGATAGCCCGACGATCTCGCGCGACATGATCCGCGCGGCCAATCCGGATCATGACGCGGCGATCATCGATATCGGCGGGGGCGCTTCGCGGTTGGTCGATGCTCTTCTTCAAGACGGATATCGCGATCTCACCGTGCTGGACCTCTCCGCCAACGCGCTCGACGTGGCGAAGACGCGAATCGGTCAGGCCTCTTCCGCGGTCGACTGGATCGTCGCTGACGCCACGACTTGGCGGCCGGCCAGGACTTACGATGTGTGGCACGACCGCGCGGCCTTTCACTTCCTGACCGAACCGCACGACAGGGACGCCTATGTCGAGCGGCTGCGATCGGCGATTGCGCCCGGCGGCCAGATCATCATTGCAACGTTTGCGCCCGATGGTCCGGAGAAATGCAGCGGCTTGCCGGTGCAACGCCATGACAGCGCCAGCCTTGCTGCGGAGCTCGGGCCGGAGTTCGAGCTGGTCGAGACGCGACGCGAGACGCATCATACGCCGTGGAATTCGACGCAGGCGTTTCAGTTCAGCCGGTTTAAGCGGCAGAAGTAGCTCTCGTCATGGCCGGGCTTGTCCCGGCCATCCACGCATCACGACATGCGAGGAAGAACGTGGATGCCCGGGACAAGCCCGGGCATGACGTCGGAAAGCGCGGATCACGCCGCCAGCTTCACCGCATGCGCAAAGTCCCAATAGAGCTTGCGCGCTTTGGCGTAGAACGGGCCCGGCTTCAGCTCGCGCTCGTCGATGCGGATCACCGGGGCGACCTTGGCGAAATTGCCGGTGGAGAAGATCTCGTCCGCAGCCAGGAAGTCGGCATAGCGCAGCGTCTTCTCGACCACGGTGACGCCGTCGCCGCGAAGCAGGGTGATGACGCGCTGGCGCGTGATGCCGTTGAGGAAGGTGCCGTTCGGCACCGGCGTATAGACCACGCCGTCCTTGGCCATGAACACGTTGGAATTGCCGAACTCGGCGACGTTGCCGAGCATGTCGAGCATCAGCGCGTTCTGGAAGCCGCGCGAGGCGGCTTCCGCGAGCGCGCGCGAATTGTTCGGGTAGAGGCAGGCGGCCTTGGCCTCGACCGGAGCGCATTCGGCGGTCGGCCTGCGGAACGGCGACAGGGTGATGGCGTTGCCGACGGGTTTGGGCATCGGCGCCTCGTAGATGCACAGGCACCAATTGGTGGTCTCGGGGTCGAACAGCACGCCGCCGCCCGAGCCGTTCTGCGCCCAATACATCGGACGGACGTAGAGCTCTGCATTGGCCGCAAAGCGGGCAATGCCTTCGGTTGCGAGCGTGAGCCAGGTGCCGGTATCGACCACCGGCTTCAGGCCAAAATTGATCGCGGATTGATTGGCGCGGGCGACGTGACGGTCGAGATCGGGTGCGACACCCTCGAACGCGCGTGCACCGTCGAACACGATCGAGCCGAGCCAGGCCGCATGCGTGCGCGGGCCCATGATCGGCACATTGCCGTCGTGCCATTTACCTTCGAAGAAGGTCCAGCTCGGCGAATATTCGATCGGCTTCCTGATCTCGGCCATATCAGGCCTCCCCTTGGCGTGCTGCCGCATGATAGCGCCACTATTGGACGCAACATCTAAATGATTCCCTGCGCGGAAGTGGTGGGCTACCCTCTCCCGCACGGGAAGAAGGAGGCAGCATGTCGCTCGATCCACTCGCAAAGCGCTTGTTGACCATGATAGCTGCGGCTGGGCCGCGGGCGAGGGGCCGGCCGAGCGTGGAGGCGCGGCGGCAATCGCTGGCGAAGCTGATGCAGTTCGCACGCACCGATGCGCCGGATGTGACGACGCGCGACGGTATGCTGCCCGGCCGCGCCAGCGAACTGCCCTATCGGCTCTACACGCCTGCAAATGCCGATCAGCGTGCGCCTGGCTTCGTGTTTTTCCATGGCGGCGGCATGGTCGCCGGCGGCATTGCCACGCATGATCGCATCGCGGCGGCGCTGGCGCATGCCACCGGTTGCCGCCTCGTCTCGGTCGACTACCGGCTCGCGCCGGAGCACAAATTCCCTGCCGCCGTCGATGACGCGATCACCGCCACCGAATGGGTTGCGCGCGAGGCCGCATCGCTCGGGATCGATGCGGACCGTCTGGTGGTCGGCGGCGATTCCGCGGGTGCAACGCTCGCTGCCATCGTGTGCCAGGAGGCGGCGCAGACCGCCGGCCTCGCCATCGCCGCGCAGTGCCTGATCTGCCCGGTGCTGGATTTCGAGGAAACCTCGCCCTCACGCGAGGCCTTTGCAGAGGGCCATCTGATCGACCGCGTCACGATCGAGGCCGATCTCTCCGACTATCTGCCTGACGGTATCGACACCGCCGATCCCCGCGTTTCTCCCTTGCGGGCAACACGGCTCGCGGGTCTGCCGACCGCGATCATCCACACGGCCGAGTACGATCCGATGCGCGATGAAGGCAATGCCTATGCCCGCAAGCTGCTAGCCGCGGGCGTCGCCGTCGAGCATGTCTGCCACGACGGCATGGTGCACAATTTCCACGCCAT
The DNA here is from genome assembly GCF_002936975.1 of Bradyrhizobium sp. AC87j1. Classification (NCBI taxonomy): domain Bacteria; kingdom Pseudomonadati; phylum Pseudomonadota; class Alphaproteobacteria; order Hyphomicrobiales; family Nitrobacteraceae; genus Bradyrhizobium; species Bradyrhizobium sp. AC87j1. The sequence continues at coordinate 9,209 of NZ_PTFE01000084.1, read as the reverse complement.
GGGCGCAATCCTGCCGCAGGCGCAGCTGGTGCTGTCGCAGATCGGCGAGCAGGTGCGGCGTGCCGTTGCGAGGTAAGAGCGCGAATCAGGCGCGCGCATCGATAACGGCCCTGGCTGCCACAACATAGTCAGGCCAATGCGCGTCCGCATAACGTTCGGCCTGCCGGGCGCAGGTGACGTCGGGCGCATGCGCCGCGGCGATCATGCGCGCGAAGCGCTCTTCGGCAACCGTCGTGTCATCGGGCACTGGCGCAGATGCGGCCGCGACAGCGGTCGGAGCGACGGCGAGCCCCGCCATTCCGGCGAGCAGGATGCGGCGTGACGTGGTCATGGCTGTCGTCCTCCATAGTCCGGCCTGCACTCTGGCCGGCGAAGCGTATCGGTGCAATCACGACAGGGTAGCCGCGCACATCGATGCAGTCCATCGTTTGCGGATAGCGCTTGACCACGGGAACGATCACGTTCCATCTAGCACACACGATTTCGCCACACAGTCCCCGCGCGTCGGATTGTCACGTGCCCAGTCACCGCCCATCGCATCATCAGGCCCTGCGCGCTATCGCGATGGGACTGGCCTGTCTGACGATTTCGGCCAGCGACGCCTTCTCCGCCGAAGCCGAGGAGGACGCACCGGCAAAGCCGGCGGCGCCAAACATCTATCTCGATCTGCGCACGACCTATGCGACGATTCCGGCGGGCACGCTCGGGCTCGGCTTCGGCAACACGTCCCTGTCGGCCGCGCTCGAGGCGTTGGCGGTGCGCAGAGGCGCAACGCTGTCGAACGGCTTGCCGGCCGCGAAATCGATTGCCGTCGACCTGCCGCTGACCGTCGACGTCAGCGACCGCGTCTCGCTCTATGGCGGCGTGTCGGGCTCGGCGACCGACATCGGCGGCGGCTGGTCGACCTTCGACATCACGAGCTGGAACATCGGCGTGCAGGCCGACCTCTATCAGCAGAATGGCGGAACGATCCCGACCATCACGCTGCAATCGACCCTGACGCAGTCGGTGCCGAACGATCAGGGCATGACCAATTCGTTCAACAACATCCTTGAATTCGACTACGCGCTCGATGAGGACGAGACGCGGGGCTGGCTGGCCGGCATGCAATACACTTACACCACCATCGCCAGCCCGTTCGCCAGCATCCGGCCCAACACGATCCTCTATGCCGGCGGCTATTACCAATGGCCGAGCAACTGGAAGTTCACCGGGCGCCTCGGCATGCAGTCGTTCGGCGGAGCGCAGCTCGGGGGCCGGACGCTGGCGGAGTCCTTCACGCAACCGATCCTGCGGCTCGACCTCGATCGCATGGACGACAATGACAACCGCCTGTTCGGCATCACCGCGCAGATCGCCTGGATGCCGAAGCCGTCCTACCAGGTGACGTTGCGAACGCCGCTCTATGCGGTCCGGAACTGACTGGGATCATGGTGGATAGCAGGTAAACCGAATCTCCCGTGTTCCGGACCCCGGTACAGCGGTCGGAATAGCCCGGCATTGACGATGAAGGACTTTCGCATTCGCCGCTGGCCGTCAGCGGCCCTCCCGGGCCATGGACTGCTTGTTAGTTCTCTCGCCTGAGCGCCCATCCGGTTACCTCTCGGCAATATGCTTGCGACAGACTGGGCTGGAGTCACGCGGGAGGCTGCGAATGTCCCATTTGGTCCCGGAACGGACGTTGCTTGCTGGGAAGATCTTCTTCAATTTCGGCCAGTCCTCGATCGATTGCGTCGTGCGGCGGCTGACCGAGGAGGCGGCGACGCTCGAGATGGAGAGCGGCCTCGGGTTGCCCGAGCGCTTCCAGCTCAGGCTCGCGGGGCGCGAGATCCTGACCTGCCGCGTGATCTGGCGATCGGACCGTCAGGTCGGCGTCGCCTTCGAGCAATCGGGCAGCGTCGAGCGCGTCGCCGGCGAGGAGCGCGGGCGCTCATCAGATGCGCTGATGCGCAGCCAGATGCTGGCGCTGCGTGCCGCGCTCGATCATGTGCCGACCGGCATCGTGCTGCTGGACTCCAGCCTCAGGGCGCGGCTGATCAACCGGTCGTTTCGCCAGATGTGGCGCCTGCCCGACGAGGTCGCCGACAGCAATCCATCCATCCTCACGCTGCTCCATCACGGTCGTGACACCGGCGCCTATGAGGTGCCCGACCCCGAGCTCGATGCCCTGGTGGCGGAACGCGTCCGTGTGATCGAGGCGGGCGATCCAACGCCGATCGATCTGCGCCGGACCAATGGCGATGTCGTGCGCGTACAGGTCACGCCCCTGCCAGATGGCGGACGCATGCTGACCTATACCCCCGTCACCGACATCGTGCGCGCCTCGGACGAGCTGAAGCTGCTGCGCGATGCGCTGGAGAATGTTCAGGACGGGGTGCTGCTTCTCGACCCCGACCTGCACGCCACCTTCATGAACCGGCGCATGCGGCGCTTCTGGGAGGTCAGTGAAGCCGAGGCGGGGAGCCGGCCGGCCTATTCGTCGCTCGTGCGACGCCTGCACCGTGCCAGCGCGCCCAATCTTCCGACCAACGAGCTCGCGAGATTTCCAGCGCGGCGCGTTGCAGAGGTCATGGCCGGCGACCATGTGCGCGATTTGCAGACGCCGGACGGAAGGCGCATCAGGGCCCATTGCACCACGATGTCGAACGGCGGCCGCATGCTGACCTATGTCGACATCACCGACCTGACGGAAAAGGCTGCGATGCTGGAGACGCTCGCGACCACCGACCCGCTCACCGGCCTCTACAACCGCCGCCACTTCCTCGAGAACCTCGATGCGGAATGGAGCCGGTTTCAGCGCTATTATCGTTCCGTCTCGGTGCTGATGCTCGACATCGACCACTTCAAGTCGGTCAACGACCGCTACGGCCATGCCGTGGGCGACGCCGCGATCAGGGCTGTTGCGGCGGCGTGCCTCGACGGCAAGCGCAAGTCGGACATCGTCGGCCGCATCGGTGGCGAGGAGTTCGCGGTGCTGCTGCCCGAGACCAGCCTGTCTCGTGCAAGGACCGTGGCGGATCGCATCCGCAAGCGCGTGATGAGCGCGCAAATCGTCGCCGGCGAGATTCAGTTCGGCCTCACCGTGAGCATCGGCATCGCCGAGGCCGCCGTCAGCATGTCCGGCATCGACGCGCTGATGGGCGCGGCCGATCACGCGCTCTACCAGGCCAAGGCCGAGGGCCGCAACCGCTGCATCGCCTTCGCGCCTCCGCCGCCTGCAAGCAAGGCGGCGGAGTGATCGGAGGACGCTGCCGTCAATCCGGCACCGGCACGTCGAAGGTGTTGAGCGTGACCGAGACCATGCAATAGACGCCGACGAGATAGGACAGCTCGGCCGCGCCGTGCTCGCCGAACTCCTTCACGGCGGCGCGCCAGGTCAATTCCGGCAGCACACCGCCACTGACCAGCGCGGACGCCACGTCGTAGGCGACGGCCTCCTGCCTGGTGAGATCCACCGGCCGCTGACCGGCGACGATGGTCGCGAGCTTCTCGTCGGACAGGCCGCGCTGCTCGGCGACCAGCACATGGGCATAGAGCTCGTAGCCGGAGCGGAAATGCGAGCCGGTGACGAGAATGGCGACCTCGCGCACCGGGGCCGGCAGCAGCGGGTTCGAGGCGATCGCCTTGACCAGCTCCCACACCGGCTTGCCGAAGCGCGGCTCGCGGACCCAGGGATTCCAGGGCCCGAGCAGCGCGCCGTCGTCGCGCATGTTCACAAAACCCTTGAAGTGGTCCTTGATGCCGGCTCGCATGTCGTCATAGAGCGGCTTCTGTTCGTCGGTCAGATCCTTGGGATCGAGAATGGGAAGGCGCACGGCGGAGACCTCCTCGTTGAGAAGGGGTGAGGCTTGCCCGCAGGTGCGCGCAACGCAAGTGAAGTTGCCGTGACATCGCACGCCGAGCGGGCGTTCCGACAAATTCGACTATGTCGCCTCGGGGCTTCGTGCGCTCTGGGGATTTGCGAAATCGTCGACGGCGAGCGTCAGCGGCTCACCTGTCGCGAGAAACGACGACAAATTGGCCTCGAACGGCGCCGGATCGAGGCCGCGCGCCTTCAGCCATTCGGGCTCGTAATAGGTCTGGCGATAGCGCTCGCCGGAATCGCAGATCAGCGTCACCAGCGACCCCGTCGCGTTCGCCTGCCGCATCTCCGAGGCGAGCCGGCACAGCGCCAGGAAATTGGTGCCGGTGGACCCGCCGACCGGGCGGCGCAACCGGCGCGACAGCACGTTCATCGCCGCGATCGTGGCCGCATCCGGGATCTTCATCATGCGGTCGACCACACCAGGCACGAAGGAGGGCTCGCAACGCGGACGGCCGACGCCCTCGATCAGCGACGGGCGGTCGCAAACATGGGAGCGGTCCTGCGAGCGGAAGCAATCGAAGAAGGCGGAATGCTCGACATCGGCGACGCACAGCCGCGTCGGATATTGGCGATAGCGCAGATAGCGTCCGATGGTGGCCGAGGTGCCGCCGGTGCCCGCGCCCATCACGATCCAATCCGGCAACGGCCGCGGCTCGCCCTGCAATTGCGTGAAGATCGATTCGGCGATGTTGTTGTTGCCGCGCCAATCCGTCGCGCGCTCGGCGAAGGTGAACTGGTCCATGTAGTGGCCGTTCAGGCGCGCGGCGAGCGCGGCGGCCTCCGCATAGAGCGCGCGCCCGTCGTCGATCAGATGGCAATTGCCGCCATAATGCTCGATTGCGGCGATCTTCTCGGCCGAGGTCGTGCGCGGCATCACGGCGTAGAAGGGCACGCCGATCATCTGCGCGAAATAGGCTTCCGAGACCGCGGTCGATCCCGACGACGCCTCGACGACCGGCGTGCCTTCGCGGATGTGACCATTGCAGAGCGCGTAGAGGAACAGCGAGCGTGCGAGGCGATGCTTCAAGCTGCCGGTCGGATGGGTGGATTCATCCTTCAGATAGATGTCGATGCCGGATAGCGCCGGCACGATCAGCCGGATCAGATGCGTGTCGGCGGTGCGGCACTGGTCGGCCTCGATCGCGGCCACAGCCTCGTCGACCCAGCCGCGCCGATAGGCCGGCCCGGCCGGATTGTGCTGGCGGAAGGGAAATGTATGCATCGAGCGAATCTCTCACGACACGCGTTGCGCATCAAGGGCGCGCTCAAAACTCCAGCGGCGCGTTGTCGACGACCTCCTTCATCACGAAGAAGGTGCGGGTTTGGCGCACGCCGGGCAGCGCGATCAGCTGCTCGCCATGGATGCGGTTGAAATCCTCCATGTCGCCGACGCGGATCTTGAGGAAATAGTCGAAGTCGCCGGCGACGAGGTGGCAATCGAGCACGAATTTCAGCTTTGCGATCGCCTGCTCGAAGATGGCAAAGCTCTCCGGCGTCGAGCGGTCGAGCACGACGCCGACCATCACCAGGGTGCCCTTGGCCACCTTCTTCGGCGCGACCATGGCGCGCACGGCGGCGATGAAGCCATCCTCGAACAGGCGCTGGGTGCGGCGATGGCAGGTGGCGGGGCTGATCGCGACAGTTTCGGCCAGCTCGGCATTGCTGAGCCGACCATTATTCTGGAGCAATCTCAAGATCTTAAGGTCGGTGCGGTCGAGCCGGGCAGCCATGAAAGAAGCTTCCATGAATGGATGATTTTCTGGAAGGATTATTAGCAATCGGCACTTTTTCCGCAAGAACTGGCGCAACATTGGCGCAATATTCGAGAGCACCTTTTTCCGAGGCGATGCTAGGCAGCTACCAACACCAACGCCAACGCCAATCGGGATGCCCCATGAAGCTGGACAAATTTCCGCGCTATCCTTTGACCTTCGGCCCCACGCCCATCGAGAAGCTGGAGCGGCTGTCAAAACATCTCGGCGGCAATGTCGAGGTCTATGCCAAGCGCGAGGACTGCAATTCGGGCCTCGCCTATGGCGGCAACAAGCTGCGCAAGCTCGAATACATCATTCCCGATGCGATCGCCTCCAACGCCGACACGCTGGTCTCGATCGGCGGCGTGCAGTCGAACCACACCCGCATGATCGCCGCGGTCGCCGCCAAGATCGGCATGAAGTGCCGCCTGGTGCAGGAAGCCTGGGTGCCGCACGAGGACGCGGTCTATGACCGTGTCGGCAACATCATGCTCTCGCGCATCATGGGCGCCGACGTGCGCCTGGTCGACGACGGTTTCGACATCGGCATCCGCAAGAGCTGGGAGCAGGCGATCGACGAGGTGAAGGCCGCGGGCGGCAAGCCCTATGCGATTCCCGCCGGCGCCTCCGTGCACAAGTTCGGCGGCCTCGGCTATGTCGGCTTCGCCGAAGAGGTGCGCAAGCAGGAGGAGGAGCTCGGCTTCAAGTTCGACTACATCGTCGTCTGCACGGTGACTGGCTCGACCCATGCCGGCATGCTGGTCGGCTTCGCCGCCGACGGCCGCGCCCGCAAGGTGATCGGCATCGATGCGTCCTTCACGCCGGCGCAGACGAAATCGCAGGTGCTCGAGATCGCGCAGAACACTGCAAAACTCGTCGAGCTCGGCAAGGAGCTCGTCGCTGAGGACGTCGTGCTGATCGAGGACTACGCCTATCCCGCCTACGGCGTGCCGTCGGAAGAGACCAAGGAAGCGATCCGCCTCACCGCGCGTCTCGAAGGCATGATCACCGACCCGGTCTACGAGGGCAAATCGATGCAGGGCCTGATCGACCTCGCGCAGAAGGGCTATTTCGAGAAGGGCGCGAAGATCCTGTACGCGCATCTCGGCGGAGCACCGGCGTTGAACGGATACGCTTACGCGTTCCGGAATGGGTGAGGCAGTAGGCTCTCGCCTCCCCTGCGCTGTCGTCCCCGCGAACGCGGGGACCCATACGCCGCAGCAATAGTTTTGCGAAGACTCGTAGTTGCCAGCGCGTCGCAGCAACTTCGTCCTGTGGTTATGGATCCCGGATCTGCGCGCGCTTTAGGCGCGGTTATCCGGGATGACGTGTTGAGGGAGTTGGTCGCACCAACATCCCCCGCCCCCTACCTTGTCCTGACGATCTGCAGCAGCTCGTCGCCGTAATGCTCGAGCTTCTTGTCGCCGATGCCGGGTACGTTGCGAAGCTCGTCGAGTGTCGTCGGCCAGGCCCGGACGATGCCGTCGATGGTGGCATCGTGCAGCACCACATAGGCCGGAACGCCGCGCTCGCGCGCGACCTCCGAGCGCCATGAACGCAGCCGCGCGCGCAGTTCGGGATCGACATCGCCTTCCGGCGCGCTGGTCGCAGGCGCGAGATCGCCACGGCGGGATTTGCCGCGGCTTGCGCGAATGCGCGTGCCGGGCGCTTCCTCGCGCAGCCACACTTCGGTCTCACCGCGCAGCACGCCGCGCGCGGTCTCGGTCAGCTTCAGCGCACCAAAGGCTTCGCTGTCGCTCTGCAAATGGCCCATCGCCACCAATTGCCGCAGCACCGTTCGCCACTGCTTTTCGTTGAGCTCGCGCCCGATGCCGAACACGGACAATTTGTCGTGGCCGAACTGCGTGACCTTCTCGGTCAGGCGTCCGATCAGCACGTCGATCAAGTGCATCGCGCCGAAACGTTGCCCGGTGCGATAGACGCAGGACAACAGCTTCTGCGCCAGCACCTTGCCGTCGCGCATCTTCGGCGGCGTCAGGCAATTGTCGCAATTGCCGCAGCTCTCGCCCATCACGATCTCGCCGAAATAGGCGAGCAGCCGACGACGCCGGCAGTGCAGCGTTTCGGCAAGGCCGACCAGCGCATCGAGCTTGCCGATCGAGACCCGCTTGAATTCGTCGGAGGCGCTGGATTCGTCGATCATGCGGCGCTGCTGCACGATGTCGGAGAGGCCGTAGGCCATCCAGGCGGCCGATGGCTTGCCGTCGCGACCGGCGCGGCCGGTCTCCTGGTAATAGGCCTCGATGCTCTTGGGCAGGTCGAGATGGGCGACGAAGCGCACGTCGGGCTTGTCGATGCCCATGCCGAACGCGACGGTCGCGACGATGACGATGCCGTCCTCGTTGAGGAAGCGGTCCTGGTTGCGCGAGCGCACCTGGCTGTCGAGCCCGGCGTGATAGGGCAGCGCGGCAATGCCGGCCTCGTCGAGCGCGGCGGCGACCTCCTCGACACGGTTGCGGGACAGGCAATAGACCACGCCGGCGTCCCCGGCATGCCGCTCCCGGATGAACTCCTTCAGCTGCGACACCGCACTGCGCTTGTCGACGATCTCGTAGCGGATGTTGGGCCGGTCGAAGCTGGAGACGAACTGCGGCGAGTCCGCGAGCTGAAGCCGCGCCACGATCTCCTTGCGCGTCAACTCGTCGGCGGTCGCGGTCAGCGCGATGCGCGGCACGCCGGGGAAGCGCTCGGCGATGATGGAGAGGCCGACATATTCGGGACGGAAGTCATGGCCCCATTGCGAGACGCAATGCGCCTCGTCGATCGCGAACAGCGCCACCTTGGCCTGCGCCAGTAGCGACAGGCAGCGCGGCGTCACCAGGCGTTCCGGCGCGACATAGAGCAGATCGAGATCGCCCGCGAGCAGGCGCCGCTCGATGTCGGAAGCCTCCTGCAGCGTCAGCGACGAATTCAGCGCGGCGGCGTTGACGCCGGCCTCGAGCAGGCCGGCAACCTGGTCGCGCATCAGGGCGATCAACGGCGACACCACGATGCCGCAGCCTTCGCGGAGCAGTGAGGGAAGTTGATAGCACAGCGACTTGCCACCGCCGGTCGGCATCAGCACCAGGCAATTGCCGCCATCGGTGACGTGCCGGATGATCTCGCCCTGCGCACCACGAAAACCCGGCAGGCCGAATACCGAATGCAGCACCGACAGCGCGTCGCGGCCGTTGGCCGGCGCAGGTCGCGGGGCGGTGGAAGGGGCTGACATGAGAGGGCTGGAACCAGGGCCGTGAGATTCGTCACAAGGCCAGTCGCATGCTGGCACGGGCGTGGCAAGATGTTTGCGGGGCGAGTCCGGCACTTCCCCTCTCCCCTTGTGGGAGAGGGTGGCTCGCCGCATAGCGGCGAGAAGGGTGAGGGGTATCGGGCCACGAACGCGATAGTTGGATTTGCCGATAGAACCCCTCATCCGGCGCTGCGCGCCACCTTCTCCCACAAGGGGCCTGTTGCGTAATCCGCCAGTTGTGATTCCCTAGGTCAAAGCCTTGGAGGTATCGATGGCGGTGAAGCGGACAGGACAGCCGAGCTTTGTGGAAGCGCTGATGCCGAAGGGCGCCGGCGCCAAT
>NZ_PTFE01000083.1:0-37514 GCF_002936975.1 Bradyrhizobium sp. AC87j1 | reverse complement strand
GCGGCGCTGGATCATAGTGCGCTGATCGGGTACCCAGACCTCCGGAAGAAATCCGGTGGCGTACAACTTCGCGAGCACGGCGGCATCAATCGCATCCGTCTTGATCTTTGCGTGCGCGATCAACCGCACCTGCTTCGGGTTGGCGATGACAACACGGTCGACATACGGCGCCAGAACTTCGACAACGGCCGCGGCATTGCCAGTCGCCTCGACGACCACGTGATCGTCATGGGTGAGTTCCTTCCTGGCGAAAGCCTCCAAGCTGTCACGAGTCATGGGAATGCGGCCGAGCTTCGTTAGATGTCCCTCGAGCAGCGCTTTGACGGCAGCACGCCGGATCAAGCCTACCTCACCCCGCGGCCACTCCGCATGGCAGCCTAACCCCGGCAGAGGCTCCACCTATCGACGCGGAAACTCTGTTCAGACAACCGGGACTCTCTCATGGACATTCTGCGCGATGTGATCGGCCTCCTTGCTCATCCTGGCGGTGCGCAGATCCTCGTCGCTGCCCGCGCCTTCCGTCAGCCGACTCACGAATTTCCTGGGCATGAATCGCCTTGAGCATGTAGCTCACCTCGCGAATCTTATTGATGTTTCTTGCTTTCGCAAAATCGGCGGTCAGGAACTGCTGCTGCCAGCGCAGGGTACTCAAATCTCGAAGACCGCGAACATTACGTCGAATGTCAAAGTCATAGCATTCTCGTCGCAAACGCGACCTCATTTGTTGTTGGTGCGGCTCCAGGGCAAAAGGCAACTGCGATTGGCGATTGGCGATTGGCAGACAAAATCCGAGTGACCCAACAGGGCAAGAAAAACAGATCCCAGAAACGAAAGGCCGGCGCGATGGCAGGCTCCACCATCTTGTCATAGCTTGCTGCGCCTAACTAAAAGGCCGAAGCTAGGCATTCCATTATGCTGTCGAACAGCGTTCTTTGACGTAGTTGGCACGGTCTTTGATAGCTGCTGCCCACACAGAAAGGGAGACAACAATGAAGACCGATATGTCAGCCTATGGCGTAACGGAACTAACTCCTCAAGAAGCATCTGCAACTTCGGGAGGTTGGTTGTGGACGATTGTGGCAGTGTTGGCGGGCCTAGCGGCATCCATCGCCGCTGGCGGCCTCTTGCCTAAATCTTGAAGCCAAGAAAGCGAATGTGGTCCTAGCTGTCGCGGGATGCTGCCGCGCCTGTGCGTTTTGAACGGCAACTCTAGAAACGGTCTTGGTCGTATGGAGCTGAGTCAATCGAGCGCTCCTATAGCGGCACGTGTGGCTGCCAAGCTAGGCGCTGAGCGGGGCGCGTTCACTGACAGATGCAGATTGTCGCGCCTGCTCGCAATTAGGCCGCGCTGAACGAGGCAGACTGGGGAGTCTTGCGTTCTCACTCCACAGTTGGCACGATGCTTGCGTCCTCCTTTGTACGGCCGCCAGAGCGGTCGACCGGCATCACTGAAAGGAGAAAAAAATGAAGACGGATGTGTCAGCGTATGGTGTAACCGAACTATCGCCTGAAGAATCATCTTCGACCGCGGGAGGGTTTTGGCCGATTGTGGCAATAATTGCCGGAGTAGGAGCCATTATCGGTGCAGCTACAGGTGTTGGCGTGGTTATAGGTGTGCTCCGTTGAAGATGATAATTGGCGCAACCTGTCGTGCGTCATCGAGAATGGTCGTGGCGCTGCGGCGAGCTTTAAGACGCGCCGCAACGAAAGACCGCAACTGGAGGCGGGGATGTTGCCATCCCCGCTCCTCACAGACCCGGACGAGCGAACTACCCGCATCCGGTTCTTCGCGCGTAATCATCGCTCACGGGAGCGAAATATTGTTGGACGATCTTGGCTGTCGGTATCGGATGCCGCGCGAGCATGGCCCGGAAGCGAAGCCCGGCAGATTGGAGGGGCGTCCACGCAGTGCGCGCCACTGCCGGAGTGAGCATCCAATCTCACGCGAACAAGGCGGCGTCTGCTCGCGCCGCGGCAAAGCGCATCCCTGTGATTTGTTAGACCACCGCATTCTGCTCGACAACTACTACCCGCCCGGCGACTTCGAACGGCAGATCAACGCCTTCTCGAACACTACAATCAAGTTTGCTACGATGAGCTGACTCGTAAGCGCTAAGCGGAAACTCTTTCTTCGGGATCGGAATAGGTGTGCGAAGAAAACTGAACCGACCGGGTTGGCCGGAGGCTCCAACTCCTGAGAGGATGGAGCCATGACGAGCAAGATCGGCCCATCACCAAGCTCGTCGGGTTCGCCGCAACCCTGTGCCGTTGCGCAAGAGCGCCTGGCGAGGTCCGCCGCCATCAAGATCGGCCGTTATAAGCTTCTCCGCGCAGTCGAGCCGTCTTCCGGCTGCGTGAACATCGGGCGATTTCCCTTTGGCGTAAGCGCGGATCCTAACAGTCTCCAGTCGTGCACCCGAATGAGAGACCCTAGCACGGGCAGTATGCCAAGGCGAGACGCTGGACTGCGGTGAGCCAGAACTCGAGCCACGCCTCGATCAGGACGGCCGTGCAGATGCAGAGCAGCATCACGTACCGGTCAAATTCACAGTGCATGACAATAATCGGCGGCGGGATCTTCGTTCGTGCTTTGAGGTGAAATCCAAGCACACTCGAGAAAACGGCAGTTGCAAATCGCGCATAATGAAAATCTCACGTCCAGAAAACGAGCAAATTGCTATCACAACCAGCGGCAGTCCATAGGAACACGAACAACTTACGACAACGTTGTGCAACCGAAGCATATGTCTCGGCGGGCCAAGCGACCTCACCCACAGGGCGATTCTAGCGCGAAAGGTACCTTCTATCTGAGTTTACGACGGTTGAATAATGGCCCGGGCTTTGGAATGCGCTCGCTCACCGGGCGATCACGCCAAGCGTAATAGCCAGCCGGCTAGACCTCGAGCACGGCACACATCAGCCGCACCGGATAGGTGTCGCGGTGGTCCTCAATGAAGCGGAAGCTCGTGTCCGGGCTCCGGCGAAGATCGCGATCGACTTTTTCATAATGTCGCGCTCCATGCGCGGCCGTTCGTTCTCCTGGCGCAGCTGGGCGATCTCCGAGCCTGGTCCGCCGGAACTTCTCCACCCCGCGTCGCAGCACTGAGCCGCACAGGCTCAAATGAGAAAGGGATTCCGCCCATCGCTGGATGAACTTTGGGGCTCAGGTCAGTACTCTTCGGTGAATGATCGACGTTGACGTTCCATTCGACACCTCCGGGCTCAATGAGCCTACTACAGGTGTCCACTCATTCGGAGGAGGTCACAGCAAATTCTGCAACTTTAGCTGACCCCTGTTTGCGTCTGCCACAAGCGAAGGTAAGCGGCTTCACCCAGCAGATCAGTATGCCTGCCTTCAGCAACGATCCGCCCCTTGTGTAACATGACAAGCTTGTCGGCAGCACGGATGGTGCTGGGTCGGTGAGAGATGACCACGATGGTCTTGCCGGCACCACGCAAATCATCAAGGAGCTGGTGAATGGTGGCTTCGGCAACGGAGTCCAGAGAAGAGGTAGGCTCGTCAAGGATCAGGATGTCCGGATCCCGATACAGAGCTCGGGCCAACGAAAGGCGCTGCTTTTCGCCGCCAGAGAGCCGTACGCCGTTTTCGCCTAGATAGGCCTGGAAGCCTCCCGGCCAATTCTCGATCGCCTCCCGCAGCCCAGTTTGATCGCAGACCTTCATGATCCTGTCGATCTCCGGTTCGAACTCGCCGAGCGCGATGTTCTCGATCAGCGAGCTCGAGAATACGTCCGTCGACTGCGGTACCGAAGCAATAACCCTACGCAAGGATACGGTCGAGAAGTCTTTAAGGTCATAGGGACCGATCCGAATGCTGCCGCTCTCGAGGGGGTAGACGTTCTGCAGCAGCGCCGCAAGGGAGCTCTTGCCTGAGCCGCTTTCTCCCACCACGGCCGTCATTTCACCTCGACGAAAGGTGAGGTTAAGATCTTCAAAGAGCTTCGGCTGCGAGCCATGGCGGAAGGCGACGTTCTCCAGGCGGATATCACCAAGCTCGGATTTGGTGGCATCAATACCGCCGCTGCGTGCCGGCTCAAGGTCGAAAATCTCGAACAGGCGATCCGCCGCGATAAACGCGTCCTGAACGATTCTGTTGGTTTGGATTAGGTTGGCGACAGGCCGGGTGATATAGCCGAGCAGTGCGTAGCAGGAAAGTAACTCACCCGGAGTCACGGCCTGATCCATAGCAAGCGTCGCGCCGAACCACATTAGCAGGATTGTGAAGAGAGTTGAGAGAAAGGTAGAAGCATTGTCTCCGACGATCGAAATGAGGCCGGAGCTGTAGACCGATTGCAGGGTCTTGACAAAGCGAGTTTCCATCTTAAGGCAAGCGAAGCTCTCCACGCCGAAAGTCTTGACCGTGGAAACAGCTCCGAGTGATTCAACCAATTGCGCCTCCAGTTCGGCGGCATTCTCCATGATCGCGCGCTGGCGCTTCCTATTGAGTCGGTTAATGGTCCAATAGACTAAGACATATAGTGGGATGGAGATAGCCACGACCAAGGCGATCTTCCACGAGTAGATGAACATCAGGCCGAACGAGAACAGTATGACCAGCATGTTGACGAACATGGTGATCGAGACGTCGTTCAGGAAGCTCCTGATTTTCACCGCATCATTCATCCGGGAGACGATTTCTCCCATGCGCATGCTGTCGAAGAATTTTTGTGGTAGGCTTAGGATGTGATTGTAGTAGCCGAGGATCAAGCAGACATCGATCTTCTGACCTGTTTGCAGGACTAACCGGTTTCTGAGCAGGTTGATTACGATCTGCGGCACCAGGATCAGCAGCATCACGACGCTCATGAGATTGAGCAAATTGCGGTTGCCCCCAGTGATCACGTGGTCGACGATCTTCTGGACGTAAATGGCCGTCGACAGCCCCAGGAGGGTGGTTACCAGTGCGCCGACGAGAGCCTGCGTTAGCGCCGCTTTGTGCGATGCAAGCAGCCGGGCGAAGCGGAGAAGAGGTGAGGTGGTCTCATCGCAGCGCTTGAAGGTGTCGGCCGGAACCAGGAGCACCAGGACGCCAGTCCATTGCCTCTTGAATTCTTCATGCGATAGCTTGCGGATTTCGCCGTACGCGGGGTCCATGACGGTGACCCACCTCGTGTCGATCGCCTGGATCACTACGAAGTGGTGCAAGACATCCTTGATGATCACATGCGCGATGGCCGGCTTGGGGATTTTGTACAAGCTGTCGAAGCCGCCCTTGACGCCCTTGGCAATGAACCCCAGCTGATGAGCCGCTAGCAGAAGACCCGACACGGTGGTGCCCGATTGGTCAGTCGACGCATACTGGCGAATGCGCGACAATGGCAACTTGTAACCGTAGAAGGCTCCAACGGAAGCGAGGCTGGCAGCCCCACAATCCGTGATGTCGCGCTGCTTGACTTTGATGATTTGACCCAACATGGCGGCTCACCGGCTTCTTGGAATGGATAATTAACGAGCCGCCAGGACCGGGTTGAGCCAATCGTCAATCTCATTGTAGAGAAGTTGCAGCAGAGTGCGCTCCGCCACGAGAAAACGGGCTCTCACCGTCATGCCTTTCTTCAGATGACCAATGATGCCATTTGTGAGCTCGAGGTAACTGCGAGAAAGCGCGCAGCGAACCTTGAAGACCGGGCTCTTCTCCTGCAGGGTAAAGTCCTGCGCGACGTCTAGCACTGTCGCGTCAATCATCCCCCATTGATTGTAGTTGAAAGCATCGACCTGGAGCCTCACCGCCTGGCCAGGCTGCACGAAGCCGATGTCTTTGGGCGAAACGTAGATATCCGCCACCAGTTCGCCGTCGGGCGAGACCCAACCGACAGTTTGCCCCGCCTGGACGTAGCTGCCTGGGGTGACGCCGTTGAATTGCTCGAGTGCGCCGGACACGGGAGCGCGAATCCGGGTCAAGTCGCGTTCGTTCTCAAGTTGGTGCAAGCTGGCGGTGAGTTCCTGAAGGCGGAGGTTTGTATCGAAGAGCTGCTGATTCCATTCGGCGGATTTGCTCCGGACGAGGATCTCGCCCTTCACCTCGAGGCTCTGCAACGCGAAAGCCTTTTCTTCAACCGCCTTGGTGGGCGCTGCAGCAACCGCGACGAGTCGCCGAGCGCGCTCGAGTTCTGCCGCGGCGTTGCTGCGGGCATATTGGTTCTCCCGCAACAGGTTGAGAAAATGCAGGCGCTCGGCCGTGGCGAACTCCGTGCGGAGGCGGACTGGGGCGTCGGACTGTGCGCCGGAAGAGATCAGGGCCTGGAGGTCGCTGGCACGATCGCGCTTCAGACGGATTTCGCCTGTAAGCGCACCGATCTTTTCCTTAATGACCACATCGTCGAGAGCTAGGATCTCTCGTCCTTGTGCAACGAGATCGTTCTCGACGGCAAGAACACGAGAAATCCGTCCGGAGACGGGTGCTATCAGAGGAGTTTTCTCGATTGTGGGACGAATGGTACCGGCACTTTGAGCAGACAGCGTCACGGTGATGACTGGCAGCGACACAAACGTCGCAACGACAGACAACACAATTATCTTGTAGATCGCCAAAGATCGTCCTGATTCTCGCGATAGGATGCTCTCTGCAGTGTAGCAGACCGTCTCCGGAGGCAGCATTACACCAGCCATAGCAGCCCTGTCACGGATTTACGACGATTGGCAGTGCCAAACGACTAATCAGGATTGAGCGACGCACGGGGAAGGTGCGCCGGCTATTGTCCTTCATACCTAAGGGCAGCCAACTAACGTACCGACCTTCATTGTTATCTCCTTGTCAGATGTGGAACACTCGCTGGTGCTGCTCGGCCAATTTCGTCGACTACCCGAAGAGAGAGGTGTGGAGCGATCATGCGATTGCTCCACAACAAATCCAGAGCAGCCGTTTTGTATTCGATTTGCATTCGATCCTGCCACTCAGCTGAGAGCCCCCGCACGCCGGCGAAGTCTTATCGTTGCGCCCGCGACAGAGCCGTTGAACGGAATTTCTCAAACGTTCAACCGCGGCGCGCCCAAAGACCTTTCGTCCGGCACGGAACTTTCGCGGAGCGGCATGAAGAAGAGCCTGCCTGGCGCCGCAGGCAGGCTGCAGGCACTTTTGCAATTACGGGCTAGGCTCCTCAGGGCAAGGAATTGGAATGATGCTGTAACCACCGCCCTCGATGGGACGGACCTCCCAACCGCAACCGCACCCCGTCGGAGCGATACCTTCCCCTCCCGCATTTGCCCATGCTTCTTCAGGAGTCAGTTCCGGAAGCTGACATATTGCTTCTCATGCTTTTTCCTTTTCAATAGCCGTGAGTGTGGTCGGCCAGCAACTGCTGCCGACCCCGTAGCAATTTCAAGTCTCGTGCCAACTGCTCAGGAACGGCAGAAAACGCTCTTCTTGCTTTTCTGATGCTAAACAGCAAATGTGCGGCAGACCGCCCGAACATCATTGTGGTTACAAATGCGACAAATCGAACAGGGCGAACACGGCATGCTTCAGGAAACCTTCGAGCTCGCGATCCGCCAGCTCACGTCGCTACCACCGCCCAACCTGGGCAAATCCAACAGCCGGGGCGAACTCAGGACTTGATAACACTTGGGGGCAAAAGGCCATGCCCCCCCTCTGCGTCACGAGGAATTGCCCCTTCTTGGATAGCTGAGGAGAGAGCGAATGAACGAGGAACGAATCACGGAAGGCTCCTCGTGGATTGATCCACGGGGGGCAGATGATGAAGACGCCGGATGACGTGGCGGAGGTGTTGCGCCTGAGGGCGTGCGGGTGGCTCTGAAGCGGATTGCGCGGCAGCTGGGCTGCCGCCATCACTCGGTGAAAAACTTCGTGGCGGCGGGCGAGGTGAAACGTTCAAGTCGCGTGAACGCCCCGAAACGACTCCATGGCCTTGAGGGTTGGCTGCGCGAGAGGTTCATTCGGCATCGCGGCAATGCGGTTGTCGCCGCGGCCCCACTAGGCCGCTTTCGGCATCATCAAAGAAGCAGCCGGGCGAGCTGAGCGATCAAATCGAAATCGCGTGGCAGGCTTGGGCAAAGAACGGCGCAGAGTGCGACGCGTCGGGCGAATAGAAGCGATTGTTCGCGTCGGTTTGCATACGTCCAGAGTGTGTTTCAGCTGCATGGCGTTGATGGGAACGAGCAGCCGGTTTTTCGGCTTAAATTGAGCCGCGGGCTGGTTTTGAAGTCTTCAAGCGCTTGCCGCGTGCGCTTGTGGCTCTGGAGGCCTGCGGGCATCGCATTGTTAGGCGTGGGAATTGCAATCAAACCGGCATGAAGTGGCGATGATCCCCATCGCAATATATTTGCGTTCGGCAAGCCGGCCGAAACTGCGTAAGAACTTTGTGCCCATCAAAAGTCCCGAGCAAGGGCGCACAAATGTTGGAGCGTGTGCGCAACCAGTTCATCGGCAGGCGGACCCGGTTTGCCAATTCAATCCGCGGCTACGCCGCCTGAATACGGCTTTGCCGCGCCTAAGGGGCTTTCGCGGTTGCTGATCGACATTCAGGCCGACGCAAAGTCTCCGACTTTACAAAGGAGCTGGTGGACGCTCTGGCAGCAGAACTGGCGCGCGTCGAGGACCAGATCGCAAAGGTCGGCAAGTAGCTCATGCAACTCCGCCGGAGTAACGAGATGAGTGAACGGCTGCCGGCTATCCCGGGCGTCGGTTCGATCAGTGCGAGCTGCTGTCGATCAAGGTCGTGGATGCACGCGGGTTCAAGTCGGCAAGAAACTTTGCGGCCTGGCTCGGCCTGAAACTAAAGAACCGCTCGACGGCCGGAAAGAACAGGCTTGGCCTGATTACACGCGCCGGCGACAGCATCAAGAAGTGGCTCGAGCGGAAGACGAATTGGCGACGGCGAGGGAAAGCCGACATCGGAATGCGCGTCGGCACAACGAAAAGGAACTGCTGGATACGCGCCGCGACATGAATGTCCAGCAGACGTCGTTGGCACGAAGAGACCGCCGCGCTTTTCACATACGCTCCGGCAAAAAAAGGCCTGTTTGGCGCCTCTATCGCCACTCCGCTGCGCGGCACGCGATTTGAATTCTCTACGTTGCGGCAGCGGCAGCTGACGCCTTGTAGGAAAGGAAACAACTATGGATATCTCAGATTATGGCGTAACCGAACTGACTTTCGAAGATGCGTGCGCCGCTGTCGGCGGTCAGCCTTGGTGTGTTTGGAACCCGGATGAGCAGAAATGGTTCTGCCATCCCCTGAGCTCTCACGAGGAGCTTTTGTAAAGGCATTTTGTAGCCGGTCCGCGGCGCAGCCACGGACCGGCTTACCCCAGAACTCCTTTCGCTTGTCCGTAAGGACGCAGCCCTTTCGCGCTAACTGCTTCGCTCGGACCAAGTCCCTCCTTCTGCAGCAGGACACAAGGTTGGCGGCTGGCGATGGTCAAGATAAGCGTGAGATCGTGAGCTCGCGCCTTCTAGCTGAGCGCACTCCGCTGCGGGTGTTCGCCGTCAGGGCCTGTGAGACAAATAGGTGGATTTTGCGGAGGAAGGATTTCTGGTTCATCGTAGCCACCAGGAGCGAAGATGAAACAGAACTCCGAGACATTCGGCGCCAGACCTGCCGGCAGTATTCGGCGGAAGAGAAGATCCGCATCGTGCTGGAAGGACTGCGCGGCGAGGAGAACATCTCCGAGCTTTGTCGCCGAGAAGGCATTGCCGCCTCGATGTATTACGGCTGGTCCAAGGAGTTTCTCGAGGCCGGCAAGCGCCGCCTGGCCGGCGACACGGCACGAGCTGCGACCTCCGGCGAGGTGAAGGACCTCCGCCGGGAGGCCGGCGCCTTGAAGGAGGCCGTCGCCGATCTGACCCTGGAGAACCGTCTGCTCAAAAAAGTATGAACGGAGATGGGGAGGACGAGGTATGAGGTATCCCGCCTCAGAGAAGGCCGAGATCATCCATTTGGTCGAGCAATCGCACCTTCCGGCCAAGCGCACGCTGGACAAGCTCGGGATCCCGCGCGCCACATTCTATCGCTGGTATGATCGTTACCGCGAGGGCGGCATCGCCGCTCTGGCCGATCATCGGTCTCGACCAGAGCGGGTCTGGAACCGCATCCCGGACGATGGGCGGGGCCAGATTATCGACCTGGCGCTGGAATTACCTGAGCTGTAGCGACGTGAGCTGGCCGTGCGATTCACCGGCGAACGGAATTACTTTTTCTCCAAAGCGTCGGTCTATCGCTTGCTTAAGGCGCATCGCATGACCTCATTACCAGCCCGGCCTATGTGGTGATCAAGGCCGCTAACGAGTTCAGGACAAGACGACGGGCGTCAACCAGCTCTGGCAGACCGACTTCACCTACCATCGGTGGCGTCCGACGCATCGTCATTCTAGGCCCCGTTCCCGTTTGGCCCGGCGGCTTGCCGAATGCTGTCAATCGGCTTGCAAATTTGACCCCTCGTATTGCCGCATTTGCGAATGTTGCCCTGATGGCGCCATTGCCGATGACGATCCGATGTCGATTAATCTGTCGCGCCAGATGGCTTTCCCGGCTTGCTCGACAAGAGGGGCTGTGGGCGGGTCGGGCCCTACATAGCCCGAGCCGTCCACAGCCCCGGGCAATGGGGCAGCGGTCGTGGCGTCGTCGAGCGGGCCCTGGGCGACCAACCGTTCGGCAACCCTCCGTCTGAGCGCCCTCAGCAGACGTTGCACAATCGAATGCTGTCTCTTTCCGAACTCCTTGGGGTATTTCTCGCGCAGTCGGCTGACAATTGCGAACGCCGTCAGTTGCGGCTGCTCTGCGAGCCAGGCTTCGATCGCGGCAAGGTGCGGGTCGAGCTTGGACGGCATGCGAACTCTGACCCCGTGATTTACGATAAGCTGGTGGCCGACACTTACAAGGTTGAGCTGAAGGGTAAAAAGCTCGTGCTCAACGCCAAAATACCGCGCATCGTCAAACGGTATGAAGAAGCTTTCAACGCGCTGGGTCTTGAATTTTACAAGACCCGGCCAGCCCGCGAATTCATGTCGCTCATTGGTGCTGACCCGGCAAAAGTGCTGACTGCAGATAGCACAAAGCGGTTCCAAGCTATCATCAAAGAACTATCGGCGCGCTACGAGAAGATGAAGAACGTTGCATCTTTCAGGTGACGCTTGCCCGCCCCTCTCCGCAGCGAACTCGCAGACGTCCAGCTCCATATCGAGAACAAGGAATTGGATGTGGCGCGGGGCGCTCTCGACAATGGCATTCGTAAACTCAAACGCATTGCTGGCGAGCTGGACTAAACTACGTTGGGCAAGATTCGGGGCAAACGTGAAACGCTGGGTTCAAGGATCGATCTTGGGCGGCACTCTGATTGTCGTCTCAGGGCTAGTGTTGGCAAGCGCCGTTGCATGGGGACCTCATTCCTGCGGCTTAGTCTACATTAAGGTCATCGGCTGCGCGATTGGCAGCTATGAGAATCATCTGGCGGCCTGTTAGGAGCCTATGCTGCGATCTTCGCCGGATGGTTGGCTTGGAGCGCCGTACAGCTTCAAATTTCCGCCGAGGAACAAAGAGCTACAGCCGATCGCAAAGAGATCGAGAGATTGCTGCAGGATGATGTCGACTATCGAGCCGATCGGCTTGCTGCCGCAGTCCGAAGGCGTGGTCCTTGGGCTTCAAAATCGAAGTTCGCGCGGGTTTGAATCCAGATTTTTCACCGGATTCGGTCTAGCTAATTCCCCGGTCGAGGCTCGCATCTTTGTGTGCCGCCTGCCCCTCACCTCACAGCGCCCGCGGCGGTTCTGCATCACCAACGGTGTGCCACGCGATTTCAGCGTCCATGGCGTCAACCACGATTACGACCGTACCCGCATCACGGTCGCAATTGGGATCGCCACCGATATCCCGCGCAACACTGGCGCCGTACTGGCCCGCGAGATCGGCCGAGCCGAACATCTCACCCTCGTCGTCCGGCCGAAGGAGACCGTTGTGGATGATCGGGAAATAATAGCGCTGCTTAGGAGAGCCCTCCACCGCTGCGATCATGCGCTCATATCGAACCGGGGCCTACCTGTCTGAAGTGACAGGGATCGCTATGCAACGACACCCGCAGCACCGTCCCACTCAATCTTAGCGATATACCTCTCGCACTTTAGCTAACCACCGGACAATTACGGAGAGCGAAGCTGCTTTCTTTCTGGTGGACAGCCCTTGGTTGCGATAGTAACTTAGTCGTTTTTAGGACGTGAGATTTTCTTATGCGCGATTGGCAACTGCCGTTTTCTCGCGTGTGCTCGGACTGCACCTCAAAGCGCGAACGAGAATCCTACCGCCGCTGCACGGAGTATGGGGCAGATTTGCAACGCGCTGCGGTTTTGAGCGGTGCGTGATGCTGCTCTACATTTTCACGGTCATAATGATCGAGTCGTGGCTCGACTTCTGGCTCACGGCAACCCACCGTGTCACCCCGGCATGCTGCCCGCGCCGGGGCACCTCATTCGGGGACACGACTGGGGACTGACTTGGAGTCCTGGCAGCCCTGTCGGTCGTGATTGAAGCAAGACAGCCTGCCAGCCTTTCGTCAGCTATCGCGAGCGCACCTAGTGCCTTTATGACTAACCCGCACACCGCAAGCAGCGCGGGCGCGACTCGGCGTCGACAATGCGAGCGACGCTGTCCCTGCCACACCCGCGCCGCCGGGTGAGGCAGCGCGCTGTCCTTGCCGCGCGCCACTAACTTCGGTGGCCAGCCCGTCCTCGAAGACTGAGGCTGGCCACCTTTGCTCCCCAAGAGGATGAAATTCTCAAGTTGCGAGCAATTTGTATCGTGAGACCTGCCGGAGAGCACCCTACCAGCATTGATGGGTAGCCGCATCCCCGCGTGCCTGTCATATTAAAACTCCCGGCCTGCAGCTGTTCGAGCTGGCTCCGCTCATAGGAGTAACCGCCGTGCCCAGGACCGAAGTGGTGGCGGCAATCCAAGCATTCACGGACTACGTCCGTAGGACAAGCCATACACCGGCAGAAGACACGTACGGCCCACAGCGAACTGAAGAACAGCTGGCCGATTGGCGATCCCGGGTTGAAGTTATCTGCTCAAAAATGGACGCGGTGGCGGATTGCCCGCTTTCGACCTTATCCGAATTCGAGGCGCTCAGACGCGAGATGGGGACAGATTTTCCCGCAACGCCACCCGGTTTACTTAACCGTGTAGCGGACGCATTTTTACACCGTGGTTCGGCGGATGCCCGACCCTCAATCAGGACGGAGCCGGATGATGCCTAGCACATTCTCGCTGCACAAGATCGACGAAGCGATACGCGACCTCGAAGAAAAAGTTGCTCACGGTGCAGAAATCAGCCGCGAGGAGCTCGCGAGCGGCATTCTGCGGATTACGAAGCGTCTTCGAGATGAACTCGAAGCGGCGGTCACGGTAATCGATAGCCTCAAGGATCACACCGGACTCACGGTGGCAGCCGCGCGACCTAAACAGCGGGAACGTTAGCGGCCACGTGACTTGACGCTTTGAAGTGGACCGATAAAGTGCCTTCCCTGCCACTCGCTAGTGACTTCTACGCAGCCAGCCTCAGCGACGAAAGAAGCTGGCGGGGATACATCATCGCGACGAATGCCCTAGCGCAACTACCAGGATAGGGCGGTGACTTGGCGATCAGTCCCGGATCGTAGGCAGCACGGGCGCGGCGCGCTGGCGAAAGTCTCACAGGCATCCCACCCGAACCGGCTGGTACACCGCGACGCTCATTGGAACGAGGGCACGAAATCACCATCGGCCCCTTTGGCCACGTGCCCACGGCAGTAACCAGCATTATTGAGGATTGGATTGAGGGCGTCATCATCTTAACCGACAACGATGAGAACCTGGAGGAGATTGCCGCGCTCTTCACTAGGGCAACGGGCCGACCTGTATGGCGCAACCTGACCGAAATCCCGCGGTGACAGTGGGGCGCGCGCCACTACGTCTTGGCTGACGCGCGGAATTTTCAGCATTCTCCGCGGCCACAGCTAAGGATCGAGATAACTCACGTGCCTGCCCCGCCGTCACCTGGAGGTGAACGCCGACGACGCTCGCGATGGCAATGGAGATTTCATCATCTATCTGCTCAACTATGATGGCAGCCGACTTGTCGATCTCGATCTCGGCAATACGTCCAATGATAACATCCTGTTCATTCGCCATCACGACACGGCCTCCATTTGTGGTCAGGTTCGGCTGGAGGTGGAGCGGCGGGACCCTATCCGTAGAATCGAATCAAAAGGCGGATAGCAAAGAACGCCCCCGCAGCTACCACTGCCGTCATGGCTATCGCGAAAGCTATTCTAGCGGCTTGGATGGTGATCTCTTGGCGTTAATTCGAGGGGGGCGATCTTGGTGGGCAGATTCACATGCTTCCTCCCCTTACGAGTTACGGTCGCGATGAGGCATTATCGCCGAAGGCGAACTGCGACGCACCTACCAGGATGGTGGGGTATTATGAAGATTTACCGGCCTTGCTGTGGGAATACCATCCGCTCAATCCTGCCTTTTGACATACTGAAGGAACACACCGGCAGGACAATTTGCCTTACACAATCGTCTTTACACAACGCCTCCGCCCCAGCCACTGACAGTCCTTTCTGCGGCGAGCGGCCACAGGCCTACCATGGTCTTTTGCACCATTGCCGCCATCTCCACCGTTGAGGCCAGCAGTGCCATTCAAGGCCCGGAAAGCTACGGGTCCAACCGCGAAATCGCGATCGGCCACAAACGGTAGTCGTCCGGAATTCCCTCAACCTGAGGATCGCTCTACAGAATTTATCGCGATGGTTGTTGAGTTTTCGGAATAATGTGGGAAGCGCCAACAAGAATAACGGAGAATGAGGGACATGAGCCTGGAGCGCCAGCACCGAGAGCTAAAGGATTTGCAAGAAAAGGTCCGTCAACGGGAAGGGAAGAATTGGTCCCGGCGGTCCCTCGAAAGGCAGTCGGTGTGGCGAGAGGTTCTTCTCTCAATTCCGGGACACATCACCTCCGAGCCATGCCTGGTGCGTGATCTATCCAGTAGAGGCGCTGGCATTCAGCTTAACGGACTCACGCTTCTGCCGACGGAGTTTTCGCTTTCTTTCGATGGGTTTCGCACCACCTCTCCTTGTCGCCTCATCTGGCGACAGCGAGACTTCATCGGGGTGGCGTTCCAAAACACGGACCGTTATTCAGCCCTCGTGTAGCCAAATACGAAGCCTGTTTTGCGGTAGTAGCGCCTTGCGTCAGCTTCCCGCACCGGGAAAATGAGTAGTTGCTAAATCGCGTAAATTGAGATGAAGACGGCCCCTGGCTGGAGGCAAAGCCCCAGAGGCCGGCTATGCCAAAGATTATTCGTGAACAGCTCGAAGAAGTGGAGCGAGATATCACGCTTTACAATGAATTCGCCGAGGCTGAGAAAGCTCGCTTCAAACTTGAGTGTTTCCTTTGGACCGCGGAAGAACGCATCGAATGGCAGGAGACGCAGCGTTCGATTGCCGAGTACCTCACGGAGCTCCACGACAAGCGCATGGCCTTGCTTGACGAGCTTGAAGAATGACTTAGTGCTTCGCCGCCGTATGCATACGATGAAGGCGCCAGATTAGCACATGCACGTTAGAGTCGGGCTTGCTAAAATACCTCCCGGCCCAGGGCGCCCTCACAACATCCGCCCCGTCCTAGCCCGCTTGACAGTCGCCACAACGCGGCCGGGCAGCTCAGCCTCAAGCTGAGCAAGCTGCGCCTGTACCCGGGCCACCCCTCCCTGTCGGCGCCACGAGCGTCAATGCTGATGGTCACGGGTGCAGTGACGCCACCACCCATCGATTGCCAACTCTTGGGGGCTAAAGAACGCGGTCTGCCGTCCGAATTGGATATCAGACGCGACCTTCGCTTTAGCCAGAGCCCCGGCAGCTTCTCCAGCGTCTTGCGCGAGATCTTGGATTTGGTCCGCACCTTGTCGGTAAGGGGGATGCCGAGCCGTATGGCCGCCGCGGGCTGCCCATGACCGGCGAGAACAATGCCGTCATCCGCCACAAGGATCGGCGGTCGTCCGATCGCCGCCGCGATCTGCTGGATTTGCTCGGGCGAATGGCGCCGGTAATTGTGTTCGCAGGGCCGTAAACCGCCAACCGGCCATGTTTCCACGGTCGGGTTGACCGTCTGGGTTACCGCTTGAAGGCGAATTCGAGCACCAATGACAGGCTCTCGCGCCCGGTTCTACGCGCGCGCGATGGGACGTATCAGCATCGTCGATCTGTTCGTCTTCCCTATTGATGATCGACGGCCCCGCGCCTCCAGCTCGTCTTCTGCGTTCATTTTGGCAATGTCTTTCGGGTCGGCTCAAATGCTTCCTGGTCTTTCGGGCCCTCAAACCAAGAGCCGGGTGCATACGTGGCGATAAGCTTGGCAAAGAACGATTGTGGCTCCCAATCTTGCCCTTCGCGCTTCTCGAAAATGATGACTCCGTCGCGGGTGAAATAACTAGGCCCGGGAACATTGCAGTCGACCGAAAGCTCGACGCGCCACAGCCCGCCCTTCGCCGTTTGCTGCTCATCTATCATCGGCGAGTAATGCACTCCAACCGGCTCGTCGATAGAACAGCGGCCACGCCGCAGAAGATCGCCTAACTTGCCCTGCGCGGTGGTTACGAAGTTGAAGTTGGCGGGACTATGCAGAAAGTGACGGTTCACGCCGCTTTCGTCGTTTGTCACTTCGTCCGCAATGAGCGAGAGTGCGAACGCCTGCCAGCCTAGTTCCATCGGCTTTGCATACGGCGCCACAATTTTCATTGTGCCATCGGGCGCCACCTCCCACGTGACCGTGTACTCTTCCTTTGTTTGATCGGCCCGATGTTTAGCCCACGATAAGATAACTGGCTCGCCCGAGTCGGTCTTTTGACCAACCTCCCATCCCCTGGGGATGAAGTGTGCTACCTTCGAGACCTTGGAAAAGATTTGCTCCGCTGTCTCACCATCCTGCGCTCGCCAGGTTGATTTGACCTTGTCGATAAGCGGATTGTCGCTCGTACGAACACCATCGCTCTTACCGGCCAGCCCACCCGGCAAAATGAACCATACGCCAAGGCCGACACAGAGGCCAAGACCGAGGCAAAACCAAAGCACGCGCCTATCGATCATTTTCGCTTCCCCGAGCAGGTGGTTCCTATATCCGTTGTTGTTCGGGGTCGGCGGCGACTTATGGAGCATGGCGACAATTCCTACGAGACCGGGTCGGGATTCAGTTCGGGAGTGGAGTCCGGAGGGAATAGCGCGCCGTCGGCCCTATTTCACGCGTGGCCGATTGTTTAACTTACCGCAGGCGATGGACGTGTTTCAAACGATCCAATATCTTTGAGCCTTCGCTGAACGATTTCGACCAAGATTGCTCCGCAAAATCCAGGTGGCACTTCAGAAGCTCAGACGGGGTTTTCGACTCGGCAAGAGTTTTCGGAAAAGTAGCCTGGTCGTGCAGAGAGGAAGCAGCCAATTTTAACGTGTCATTCAGTGACGCGGCGAAGAAGCTCCTTGTCGCCTCGATTGATTTTTGCCATTCCGGAAACGTAAATGAAAGGCGCGATGCAGCTGCGGCCTTTTCTCCAAGATGATCAGTCGCGCCACCTGTTCCAGGGGGGCTCGGCCAGTTCGGGCCACGTGCTCGCCGTTCGCGTTTCTCGTCTTCGTGTATAGTCGCGGTCATCCGATATCTCCCGGAAAGGATTTCTGCGTGCTGAGTGGCTCGCTGCTCAGTTTCAATCAGCAGCTTCCCAGGGTAGCAGCACCTTCAACATGTCATACCTGCCTTATCTGGTAGCGCTCGCTCGCGAGGGAGAAGCAGACATTCCTTAAGCCTCAGTCCTCAAGGAACAATGTGAAGTTCGCTAACGATTCTGGAAGCAGTTGAAGGCCAGGCCATTTCTCGCGCATATACCGACGCGTCGGACCGCCTCCCAGCGCGACCGGCTACCAGATTCACACATCGCTCTGGTCTTGGCGGTGGGGCATCATGAGGTTGGTGCCACGTTTCATGGCCTGCGCGCAATCCGTTCTTGGGTCGCGCAAGCCGCGCCGACATGAAGCGTATTTCGAGCTGTGCGATGCGCCGCCTGCGCCCGGACTTGGCGGGCAACTCCAGTTCCGCCCGCCCCATCGCAGGGAGTGCATCGGCTCGTGCAAACAGCGCATGGCCATCGGCAAGCGCACGGTCATGCGCCGCACGCACCAGCAAATCAACGCGTTCGGGACGCAACGCAAACGCTTCAAAGATATCGCTCTCGCGATCGGCAATCACCGTGATTGAAGCCGCGCCGGCGCACACCGACGCAGCCTGGTCAGCAACCACCGGAAGCTCTCTTTCTCTTCAATCGGTACGGATCTTGGCGGGGCTCTACGTTGCCCTGTGAGCGGGCGTGGTCCATGCCATTAACTCGTAAGGCGCGGCGGCCTTGCCTTTGCCAATGCACTCCACCTCCGGGGCATGAAAGGAATAGAGCTTCCAACCGCGCTGGCGCTGCTGTTGCGAGCGGATTTGGGTGGCGAACGCCTCCTCCAACGCTTGCTGCCTCTCGATCTTGCGGCGGATGTCTCGGATGATCCGGCCGAGCCGGGAGCGCAGGATGCGCAACTGCCGCTGATGCCGATTGAACTGTTTGGCATGGGCATAGCGCCCTGCCATCATCGCCGCGGCCTTGGCCACGCGACAATAGGATTGCCGCAGCCTGACGCCGCGTCTTCTCGCCAGGCGGTTGAGCCCCTTGATGGCCGCATGCAGCAGCTTGGCATCGGTCGGGAAGGTGATGGCCTTCGGCTGCACCGTGGTGTCGACAGTGACCCGCTTGAGGTCCTGGCTGCACAACGCGCCGGCCTCGTGCGCCACCCGCAGGCTCTCGGCCAGCAGCAGCTCCAGCTTGTCGCCGAGCCGCTTGCACCAATGGCTCAGGTCCGAGCGCGCGTGCAGGAAGGCGTGCTGGAAGAACTCTTCGCCGGTGAAGAACTGGAAATACGGGTCGTGGGGCGAGCAGAACCAGCTCGTGCTTCATGTTGATGATCTGGTCCAGCCTGCCCGGAACAGATCGCCCGACCGGCAAGATTGATTGGGACTGGATCGACGTGGCGGCTCGTCCGTACTGATCGGCATACTAGAGAGGATTTGCCAAGGGCGTGAAGAGCGGCTAAGCGACTGATGTGGGATCGCATTCTTCGTTGTGGCCTGTTTTCGGATTGCATGGTTTTGATGCTTCGGGCATCGGAACCCTGCAATTTCATTTTTCAAGATTCCGTCGAGTCACCAGTCATGATTCCGTCCTCGCATCGGAGGACGACCTCATAGCGGCCCTTCGCCAACTCAAACTCGCTATCGGTCCAGCCGGTGGCGATGCGACCGAGGAGCCCAAAGCGACGGGGACCCAGCGTTCGCACACTCCCTCATCGGACAACCCGTAAATGTGCTTGAGCAACAACAGCCCGATCATGAAGCGGGTCTCGATCCCAGGCCGGCCGTTTTCGCTGTAGAGCGGTGCGATCTCGCCGCCAGCCGAGTGACCGAGGTCACCACAACCACCGTCCCAGCGGGACATGGCCAGCACCGCGGATCACAGGAGCTTGCAAGTAAGGTCAGGCGGCTTCGGCTGACCCCAGTCGTTCCGATGCTGGGTCGAAGACCGCGTGGAGTGTCGCGCGCAATGGCACTTGCGCGGACCAGGCTCCCACGAGGGTGGGATCAGGTTCCAGTTCTTCAAGGGTCCATTCCGGCATCGTCTGGCCGTCGAGCGACGCCAGTCGAGGGACCTGGGCGCGGGACCACTCGATCTCGCAACGGTGTGGGCTGATGGACAGGCCCGCGCCGGAGGCCTTCAGCACGGCCTCCTTGCAGGTCCACGTTCGCAGCAGCGATGAGCGTCGCACGCAAGGCGACTGCGCGCGCCAACGCGCATGTTCCGATGGGCTGTGCGCCGCGATGGCCATGGAGCCGATGTCGCCATGGCGATCGATGGGTTCGATGTCGACCCCCACCTCCCCGCCGCGCGCAACGCCTATTAAGCATCGGCTTCCGCCGTGCGAAAGGCTGAAGTGGATCGGCAGCGTGGAGCGCGGCAAGACCGCATGGGGCTTGCCGAAGGGGCCGGTGGCGAAGACCAAGTCGGCGGCCCTGACGTGGACGTAGGCTTGCAATACCTGCCGCAAGGCGGCATGTGCGACGATGTAACGCCCGCGGCGTTCATCTCCCCTGTGCCAGGCCGCGATCATGCGCTCAGCATCGGAAAGCACCGGAAGCAGCCGGCCGGCGTCGCAGACACGATCGAGCTCGACCAGCCAAAGGTGCACATCGCCGAGCGCAAGTGCAGGCGCGACATCGGCAGGTTGGAGGGTGGTCCACATTGTGCGCTGTCGCTAGTGAGAGGTCGCGTGCAGCACAGGCCTGAGCGTCGACACAACCAAATCGACCAGTTTCGGCAACGACGCGCGTAAGTAGAAGTGGCCACCGGGAAACAGCGCGGGCTTGGGTGCGTGCAGGTGGCTTGCCCATCGCTCGAGAAGCTCGGGTCTCACAACGGGATCGTCCTCGCCGCCCAGCAGGGTCATCGGGCAAGCAAGGCACACAGGAGGTTCGGGACGATAGGTCTCCAGAACCTCGAAGTCCGCACGCATCGGCTCGATCAACACGCTCATCATCTCCCGGTCATTGGCCACCGCCTCGGGTAGTCCGCCGTAGCGGACGATTCGGGCGGTGAAGTCAAAGTCGGTCAGCTGAGCCGATCGAACCGCGCCCGGCGAGGCATGCATCGGAACCCACGACGAGACGAAGAGGTGCGAGGGCTTGCGGCGAAGCTGCCGCGTCAGCTCGAAAGCGACCGCGGCACCGAAGCTGTGTCCGAACAGCGCGAGCGGACGGTGAAGGCAAGGCGTCATGGCTTCGAGCAGCTCCGCGGTGAGCGCCTGCATGCTGCGGCAGGCCGTCTCGGCGATCCGTTCCTCCCGCCCGGGCAGTTGTACCGGAAGCACATCTATCTCACGCGGCATGAGCCGGCGCCATCCTGCGAACGCGGAGGCGCCCCCCCCGGCGTGATGGAAGCAGAAGAGCGACAAGCGTCCCGCTTCGGACGCGCCTCCCAGCGGAAACCAGGATTCTGAAGGCGACCTCATGCTCGTGCACCGATCATTTGGGGGCGAGCGCCTGCGCGATCACGCCTTGAATGAATCCTCGATCCTCAACGACCCCGAAATGGTCGACCTGGCGGACCAGGAGATTGAAGGGCCCGTCCGTCAGGTCCGCCCACGCCGCTGCGTCGTCGTGGCTCACATACTCGTCGTCCTGACCGCGAAAGCTCGTGATTGAGATCTGCCAGGGCGTCGCCGGCTTGAAGACATACCGGCTCGCCATCTCGAACTCTGCGCGCACTACCGGCAGCACCAGTTCGCGAAGCTCGGGAATGGACAGCATCTCCAGCGTCGCATCTATCCGGAAGTGCCTGAGGATCTCGGCTAGCACACCATCCGGCTGGCGATAGCTCGGAAGCGTTGGACGGAAGGCGGGTAGCTTGAGCAGCGACGAGATCAGCCGCTCCTCGAAGGGCGCGTCGCAGATGAGCCGATGCGGCGGGCGCGACCCGGAGGCGAACAGGTGCAAGGGCACCACGCCCTCGCGCTCGACCAGGGCTCGCGCGACCTCGTACATCGTTAGGCCACCGATGCAGTGGCCGAAGAATGCGACCGGGCGATCCAAGTATTCCCTCAACTGCGGCAGCAGGGTGTCTACGAAATCCTCGATACGCGTAATTGGCGCTTCGTTGATGCGCGCCAGGCGGCCCGGCGGCTCGATGGCGAGGATCTCGGCATCGGGTTCGGCGCTCTCGGCCCACCCGCGATAGACTGCCGAGCCGCCGCCGGCGAACGGGAAGCAGATTAACCGATATCGAGCATCCGGGTTGCGTCGGATCTCGACCAGCCACCTGCCTATCGATGATTCGGAGTCCCGCGCGGTGGCGATGACGGTAGCCGGGGCACGCCCACCTTCATGTCTGGCGATCTCCGCAGAGCCGAGATTGATCTTGGGCAGCAGCTCGTCGACCAGCTGCGCCACGCTCGGTCCCTTAAGCATCGTCGCCGCGGCCAGGCGCACGCCCAGCGTGGCATCGAGCCGGTTGATCAGCGTAATGGCGATCAGCGAGTCCAGGCCGAGCTCGCGCAGGGGTTGGTCGGGGTTGATCTCGCCGGCGATCTCAAGAATGGAGCGGGCCAGTCCTGACACAACTTCAACCAGCACCTCCTTTCGGTTGTCCGCGGCCGCCGTAGCCAGGCGGGCGAAGATGGCGCCTCGATCGGCCGAAAGCTGTGGGGCCTGGTCGCTCCCGCGAGCCACCGCTTGCAGGAAGGAGGGCATGCTAGGGTACTGCCCGGCCCAGAGCGACCAATCGGTGATCGAGACGACCACCTGCTGGAGTCGCCTCGACATGACAGCCTGCAAGGCCTTGATTCCCTCGTTCGCGGGTATGTACCGGGTCCCCCTAGACCTCCAGATCGACTCGCCGCGCTTACCCGACTCTGTCGCCAGGCCCGTCTCAGCCCATGGACCCCAGTTGATGACTTGGGCCGGCAACCCGGCGCGGCGACGGTGCTCGGCCAGGCCGTCGAGGAATGCATTGCCCGCGACGTAGTTCGCCTGTCCCATCGACCCCACGACGCTGAGCACCGACGAGAAGAGAACAAAGTGATCGATGTCCAGCTCTTGCGTGGCTTGGTGCAGGAGCCAGCCGCCTACCACCTTGGGCTGCGTGACCCGGACATACTTGTCCCACTCCATCTGCAGCAGTACGCCATCGTCAAGCAGGCCCGCGCAGTGGAACACGCCCTTCAGCCGAGGCATGTCGCTCGCGATGCCGGCGAAAAGAGCGCTCACGTGGTCCGCACGCGAGATGTCTGTCGCCTTAACGACCACCTGCGCTCCCTTGTCCCGGAGCTGCTTCAGCACGGCGGCCGCGGCCTCTCCCGGAGGCCGGCGCGCGGTCAGCACCAGGTGGCGCACGCCATGGCGCTCCACTAGCCAGTTCGCCACCACAAGCCCCAAAGCGCCTAGTCCACCGGTGACGAGATAGGTGGATTCGGCATCGAACGACGGTCGAATACCATGGTCGCCATCCGCGGCCGATTGCTCCTGCACAAGCCGAGGCGCGTAGCGCCTGCTTTCTCGCAATGCAATCTCCGTCTCGCCGTCGCTTCCGAGTAGTTCGTTGATCAAGCCGTCCACGTCGCCCTCGTCGCCGAGGTCGATCATGCCGCCCCAGAGTTCCGGGTGCTCCAGCGCTGCGACTCGGCCAAGGCCCCACAGCGATGCATGTAGCGGATCGCCTCCCGTCTCCTTGGGCCCGGGCGACTGGCTCGTCCGCGTGACGATCCAGACCCGCGGCACCAGCTCACCGCTCTCGGCCGGGGCGGCCAGCACCTTCATGACCTGCAATGCAGTCCGGCAGCAATGCGCTTCGGCCGCCGCCATCTCTTCGCCGCTCATGTTCCCGGAGGTCTGCACATCCAGCGCGTGCATCAGCACGACGCCGTGCAGCCCACCCGGCTGCTTCGCTGCCTGCCGGATCGCGTTGTCCGGATCCGCCGCTTTCGTCCAGCCCCGGGGGTCCTGAACCGTGGCCGAAAGATTCCGCTGGGCCAGCCTTTGGGCCAGCACTTCAGCCGGCCCGCCCGGGTCGCCGAGGATGAACCAGCCGCCGCGGGGCTCGGCCGCCGGCGCCGCCAGCGCCGGCTTCTCGATCCATTGCACCGCGTAGAGCGACTGGACGATGGAAGCGGAACTTTCGGGAGCGATGACCCGGTGCGTCAGTCGTCTGACATTCAGGCCGGCCATGAGCGCGACAGCGGTCCCGTCCTCCGTGAAGACCCCAATGTCGACAGTGAATCCGGTTCTCCCAGCATCACTTTCTTCGCGCAGGCTGCAGGCCACCCAGGCGCGATCGAGGCCGGGGCGATAGATCTCGAATCGCTCGATCGAGATCGGCAGGTAAGTGCCGTCGGATGCCGGCGGCAGGTGGGCCATGTCCCGGTAGTCCGGCAGCACCGCGGGGTAGGTGTGCAGGCAGGCGTCGAGCAACGCTGGGTGCAGCTCATGCGCCGATGCCCTCAGGTGAGCCGGCAAGGCGACCTTGCCGACCGCAACCCCGTCGCCCAGCCACAGCTCGGCAATCCCGCGGAATCCCGGGCCGTATCCAAAGCCGAGCGACTGGATGGCGGCGTAGTAGTCCTGCGGCGCCACCGCCCGCATGCGTTCGATGCCCAGCGACTCCGCGAGAGGCCCCGGCAGGTCCTCGAGGCCGCGCGCCTGCACACCCTCGATTCGCCCGGCCATGTGCTGCTGCCATTCACCGCCATCGGCAGGGTCAAGGCTCGCGATCTCGGCACCGAAGCCATCGCTTTCGCTGGACAGCAATGCCTGGACCACAAGCGACCCGGCATCGGGAATCACCATCGCCGCGCCGTAGGTGAGCGACACGACGGCAACGGCCGCTGAGCTGAGGCGCATCCGTGCGGCTTCGGTCAACGTCACCAACCCCGCCGTCAAGGGTAGCACGGCATGGCCGAAGATGCGGTGATCGGTGAGCCAGGGCAGCCGGTCCAGGTCATACACCGTCTCGAACTGCCAAGCCGGCAGCGGCGACTTCAGCCGCTGCCCCAGCAACCCTTCCTGTCCCGCGGGCGCGGACCATTGCACGCGCTCAATCCAATAGCGCTCGCGCTCGAACGGATAGGTGGGAGCGGACACCCGGCGCCGCGCATAGGCTGCATCGAACCCGCGCCAGTCGACTGGGACGCCACTGCGCCACAACGCGCCGACCGCCTGCGCGAGCTGGCTCCATTCCTGGTCCTTGCCGATAGAGCTCAGGTAGCGCCGCTTGGCACCGCCCGCGTCGCCGAGCGTCTGCTGCGCCAGCGAGACGAGGGTGGAACCAGGCCCGATCTCAAGGAAGTCAACGATGCCCATCGAGGCCAGCGTGCGCACGCCCTCGGCAAATCGCACCGGCTTCAATGAGTGCTCGCTCCAATAGTGCGGCGTCGGCGCGTCGATCATCTGCATACCCCTGAGGTTGTCGACCAGCGCGAGCTTGGGCTTATTCGCCGCGTGGCTCGCGGCAAGCGTCTCCAAGTCGCCCAAGATCGGTTTCATGAGGGGCGAATGGAATGCATGCGAGACGGTCAGCTGCCTCGCCGGCACGCCCGCCTGCGCGGCCAGATTGAGCGCCTGTGCGACCGCCGATGCAGTGCCCGATATGACAGTGTTGTCGGGCGAGTTGTAGGCGGCAATGCCGAGGTGGCGACCCATCTTCCTTGGCAGCAGGGCTTCCACAGCCGGGCCGTCGGCAAACAGCGCCGCCATTGCTCCGCCCGCGGGTAAGGATTGCATCAGCCGTCCGCGCGCGACGATCAGCGCGAGCGCGGCCTCGAGCTCATAGACGCCGGCCACGCAGGCCGCGACATATTCGCCGACACTGTGCCCGATGACTGCGTCCGGCTCGACGCCCCACGACCGCCACAGCTGCGTCAGTGCCCATTCCACGGCGAAGAGCGCCGGTTGCGTGTACGCGGTCTGGTGGATGAACTCGTGTCCGCCGTCGCCGCCGAAGATGAGCTCCAGCAAGGGGACCTCGAGCTGCGGCCGTGACAGCGCTTCGCAGCGTTCGAGCGCGGCGCGAAAGACAGGTTGTGTGCGAAACAGTTCCGCGCTCATCCCCGGGTACTGCGACCCCTGCCCGGTAAATAGGAACGCCAGCGGCCGCGGCCCCGCGCGGATACCCACGGAATGAGGGGCGACTTGCGTCAGTTGCTCGACCAACTGCTCGCGCGTGCCCCCGATGGCCGTGAAGCGAAAGTCCAATTGAGCCCGCCCTGTGCCGGCGGTATAGCACTGGTCCGCCACCACATGACTCGACTTGCCGATGTGCAGGCGCCAGCGCTCGATCAGACTCCGCAGGGCGGCCTCCGAACGGGCCGCCAACGGCAACACATGTAACGGGCGATCTGCTCCGGGTGCGGGGGCTGCTATCGCGGGGGGCGCCTCCTCGAGAATCGCGAAAGCATTCGTCCCGCCGAGCCCCAGCGTATTGACGGCGGCCAGCTTGCGCGAGCCATTGCTCGGCCAATCGCGCAGCTCGGTGTTCACGAAGAACGGTGTTTCCGGGAAAGCGATCTTAGGATTGGGTGAGTTGAAGTTCAGGCTGGGCGGGATCTTCCCGTGATGCAGCGCGAGGGCGACCTTAATGAGGCTGGCCAGGCCCGCAGCTTGCTCCAGGTGGCCGATGTTGGTCTTGACGGAGCCTATGGCGCAAAAGCCGGTTCGCGTAGTGTCGGTGCGGAACACACGTGTCAGTGCCTCGATCTCCAGCGGATCGCCAAGGACGGTCCCGGTGCCGTGCGTCTCGACGTAGTCGATGGCGCCCGGCGTCACGCCGGCCCTGTCGAACGCCTCCAGCATCGCCTTCGCCTGACCGCTCACGCTCGATGCCGTGTAGCTGATCTTGGCCGCACCATCGTTGTTGATCGCCGAGCCGCGGATGACGGCATAGATGTGGTCGCCGTCGGCGATCGCATCCTCCACGTGCTTGAGCAGGACAGCCGCGACCCCGCTGCCGAACACGGTTCCCTGCGCGGCCGCGTCGAAGGCCCTGCAGTGGCCATCGGGGGACTGGATGTCGCCTTGGCGGTAATAGTACCCACCATGGTGAGGCACGCGAATGCATGCCGCGCCTGCCATGGCCATATCGCACTCGCCGCTCATAATGCTGCGGCAAGCCAGGGTGACAGCCACCATTGACGTCGAGCAGGCCGTCTGCACGGTCAGGCTCGGGCCCGTCAGATCGAGCTTGTACGATACCCTCGTCGCGATGAAGTCCTTGTCGTTACCGATGTGCTCCACGCCGCCGGTTGAGCCGTGCAGGCTCGGGTTCGAAGCGAAATAGCTGCTCACCACGCCGCCCGCGCCGGCGAAGACACCCACTGCCGCGTCCAAGCCTTGCGGGCGGTACCCGGCATCCTCGAAGGCTTCCCAGGCGACCTCGAGGAACAGACGCTGCTGCGGATCGGTGGCGCGAGCCTCGCGCGGTGAATACTCGAAGAACCCGGCATCGAACCGATCGAAGTCGGCGATCACTGGGGCAGCCTTCACGTACTGCGGGTCGCGCAGGACGTCCGGAGCCACGCCCGCCTTCAGCAGGGCGTCGTCGTCGAAGAACGTGATTGACTCGACACCGTCGACAAGGTTCTTCCAGAAGGATCGCCAGTCGCCTGCCCCAGGAAACCGGCAGGCGATCCCGATGATCGCGATGCCCCTCTCGCGGGCAGGCTCCGTGGTCATTGCCGCGTCTCCCCCTTCTCGCGCCGGCTCTGGCTTGCCTGCTGCGCCTGGAAGAGTTCCTTCATGTCGTGGGCCGGGCCGCCGTTGGGATCGAACAGCCTCCGATAAGCGCCCACGAGATCATCAACGGTGCGCACCGAGGTGATCGGCACGAGCTTCTGGAACGGATCCACGCCGAACACCGATTCGAGCTCGAACACGAGCTCCGCCAGGTCCAGCGAGCGCAGCCCCAGGCTCGCACTGAGCTTGTCATACCCCTGCAGGCCCTTCGCGGGAAGACCGCGAAGCTCCATGATGCGCGTGATGGCGGCATGCACCAGGCTGCTCACGTGCGCCGCGTCTATTCCTTCCTTCAGCATGTAATTCCTCCGTCCACGACAATGACTTGGCCGGTGACGAAAGCCGCCTGATCCGACACGAGAAATTGGACGACATTCGCGATGTCGCTGATCTTCGCCATCCGCCCGAGCGGCGTGCGCCGGATGATCCGCTCGCGCGCCGTATCGCTGAGCTCCTTGACCATGTCGCTTTCAAAATAGCCGGGAGCCACCGAATTGACCCGGATGCCGCGCGGGCCCAGCTCGCGTGCGAGGCTTCGGGTCAGGCCATCAACCGCTGCTTTGGTGGCGCTGTAGACGGCGACGCCGGTATGGCCGCGAATCGCATTCACTGAGGAGATATTGACTATGGCTCCCCGATTTGCGCGAATCATCCACTTCGAACAGGCCTGCGTCAGTAGCACGGTCCCGCCGAGGTTGAGCGAGATTGTGCGCTCGACATCGTCCTGCCGCATTAGGGCCAGCATGCCATCTGCGCCGACGCCCGCGTTGTTGATCAGTGCGCCGATGCCGCCCCACTTGGCGCCAACCGCCCCGACGAAGTCGTGGATGGCGGCCGCGTCGGTGCCGTCGACCTGCTCCCAATAGAAGCGGTCATGCTGGGCTGGCTCCGCGGCAGCCGTCTGCACCTGCGCTGTAGGCGAGCGGCTGAAGCTCGCGACCCGCCTGCCCGAGCTCAGGAACGCGCGAACCAAGGCCAAGCCTAGGCCGCGACTGCCGCCGCTCACGATGACCGGTTCGCCATGTATCGCGCTCATTGCGCCTCCCCCTCGATCGCGGCGAAGCGGTTCTTCTTGAACCGGTCGCCGTGATGGTCATCGTCGCTGATGTTGATCTTCACCGGGACCTTGTAGCGTTCGAGTCGACTTTCGCAGAAGCAGAGCAATCGCGATGCCGCGACTGTGGCGTCTTCCGGCGCGATCAGGCTCACGCGCGCCGACACCACCTGCCCGGTGATCGCGTTCGCCTTGGCCGACACGGTCACGTCTCGCACGTTGCCAGCCGCGAGCAGGACGCTCTCGACTTCGCTCGGATAGACCTTCTCTCCGCCCACGTTAATGATTTCCGAGCGTCGTCCAAGCACGCGCACGTAGTCACCATCGGTCTCGACCATGTCCTGTGTGTTGAACCAGCCCTCGGCGTCGAATGGTGATGGGGCGTTGAGGTATCCGAGCATCGCGGAGCTGGAGCGGATCCAGAGAATGCCGTCGACGATCTTGTGCTCGAAGCCGTCGCTGCCGAGCTTCATCCAGAGCGAGTCCGAGCTCTTCGATTGTGTGGGCATGATGCCGAGCTCGGACAGGCCGTAGGTCTGTTTCAGCCTGACTCGCGGAAACGCATCGCGCAAGGCCGCGAGCGTCGCCTCTGGCATCGGCTCAGTTCCGTAGGTGATCAATTCAAGCGAGGAAAGATCGTGCTCCTTGTAAGCCTCTGATATGAGGAGCATGTTGAGGAACGTGGGACTGGTCGGAAGCAACTGCACGCGGTGGCGTTTGATGGCTTCACACACCGCGTTCGGTGTCCGGCTTGCGGGTGTCACGACGGTCCCGCCATGGCCCAGAACGTTGAGCAGGGTGTTGATGCCGCCGATGTGATCCAGCAACAGGAAGGCCAGTGTCCTGTAGGCGCGTCCAGGCTTCTGCCCCAATCTCTGGGTGAGCTTCTGGAAATTCAGCAGCGACGCCTTGCTGCGCCCCGTGGAGCCTGAACTGAAAAGGATCAGCCCTGGCGCGCCTTCGCGACCTAGCTGGGTGATCAATTCGTGCCGCGGCAATGGCACCGCCCGCTCATCAAATGTCCACTGTCCGCTTCGCGGTAGGACGAAGACGCCTTCGACCTGTCCGACTTCCAAGTACTCCTCTGTCTTCGCCGCGCCCGACGGCGACAGCGGCACCACGATGGCGCCTATCGCGGTGATCGCGAGAAGCAGCGCGCAGGCCTCGCTGGAATAGTCGCTGCGCACGGCAAAGACTTGCCCAGCGCGGCATCCCAGCTTCGACAATTGCGCTTGCCAGCCACGTATGCGCGCAGCAATTTCCTCGTAGCTCACGCTCGCGTCCGAGGTCACCAAGCAATGCCGGCTTCCAAACGACGTGAGCAGACTCGTGAAGTCCATTGCCATCGCGGCTCTCCCGCAAGAATGAAGACAAGGCTAGCCGGCTGGTTCAATCGCGCGACCAGCCCCGCGCTGCCTGCAGCAGATACCTCGCACCCGCGTCGCTCACTTGCGGCACGATTCCGTCGCGGCCGCCTGCAGAAGACAGGATCGAACGGTACAGGTCCAGCACCGATTTTTGCGCATCGATCCACGCCAGGGAATACGACGAAAGCATCTGGACCATGTCGTGGAATTCGCTCATCGACTGGACCCAATGTTGATATCGCGCGCTCGCACTGTCGACGGCCCGAAGGTGTTTCGGCTTGTTTTCTATTTTTTCCATCGTGCTTCTCCCCTCGTCGAACCCTGTTTGGGAGGTCCAGTCCGACGAATTAAGTTTGGGCGCGTCCAGGTTATCGAGCAGACGAGTCAGCGCTACCTGTCAGGTCTTGTAGCTTGCGCAAGCATCTGACCTCCTACCGCAAGCTCGCCGAGCAGCCCTTCATAAGGTGCCCCAGTACAGATCATTACCGAACTGCAAACTAGTCTGCGGGACGCCGTGCGCGCGCTTCACACAGTACGCAGAGTTAGCGCAAGCGCGGAGACCGTCGTAAGACCGTATGTCCTTTCTGGAATGCGGCGGTGGGTGGTTCGCCCTACACTGGCGGTGTTGAACGAGGGTTGCTCAAGAAGCCTATCCTCACGCCAGGAGGACGAACCGTGGAAGACAATAACGCCCTTTTCGTAGGTTTGGATGTTTCCAAAGATCGACATGCAGTTGCGGTTGCCGAGAGCGGGCGCAACGGCGAGGAATATGCTCTGACAACGCGTCGGTAGGACGGCTCGTCCGCAAGCTCGCGCGGCCAGGTTTACGTTTGAGATTTTGCTATGAGGCTGGGCCGACGGGATATGGGCTGAAGCGAGAGATCGAAACACTTGGCCATGAATGTGCTGTCATTGCCCCGTCGCTGATTCCACACAAGCCCGTTGATCGGATCAAAACAAAGCGCCGGGATGCCGAGAAGCTTGCCCGCTTGTTCCGTGCCGGCGAACTGACGGAGATCTGGACTCCGGACGCAGCGCATGAAGCTATGCGTGACTTGATCCGTGCGCGGGAGGCGGCGGTGAAGGATCGGACTGCAAACGACAGGAGATCCGATCCTTTCTGTTGCGACATGGCAAGATTTTTCCCGGCTTGAAAGCCTGGGGAACGAAGTACTTTAAGTGGATGCACGGACTCAGCTTTGCGTATTCGCGCCAGCAAACTGTCCTGCAGGAGTTGATCGTCGCGGAGTCGCAGTGCCGGGAAAGAGTATTGCGTTTGGAAAAGGCGATCGAAGACAGCATGCTTGACTGGCCGCTTACACCGGTGGTCGAACGCTTGCAGGCTTTGCGCGGGGTCCGGCTCATTTGCGCAGCGACCTTCATGGTTGAGGTCGGTGACGTCCGCCGCTTCGCGAACCCGCGGCAGTTCATGGCCTATCTCGGCCTTGTACCTTCGGAACGCTCGACCGGTGATGCCGTACGCCGTGGTGGCATCACCAAGACCGGAAATGCCAGAGTGCGCCGGGTTTTAGCTGAGACCGCCTGGACCTACCGCTATCCGGCCAAGTTAGGGAAACGAAAGTACTTCGCAAGCCGGCACATGCCTGAGGTCGTGCGAGAGATTGCATGGAAGGCCCAGGCGCGTTTGACCAAGCGTTACCGAGCCCTCGTTGCTCGCGGCAAGCGCAGCACCGTGGCGGTGACCGCGGTCGCTCGCGAGCTTGCTGCCTTCAT
This sequence comes from Bradyrhizobium sp. AC87j1, assembly GCF_002936975.1. NCBI lineage: Bacteria > Pseudomonadati > Pseudomonadota > Alphaproteobacteria > Hyphomicrobiales > Nitrobacteraceae > Bradyrhizobium > Bradyrhizobium sp. AC87j1. The sequence continues at coordinate 5,992 of NZ_PTFE01000083.1, read as the reverse complement.
GTGGGCCATCGCAAGAATAGACGATGAGCTGGCGGCGACCTGACCTACGGCTCACCCGCTATCGTTATCGTTGTCTATCGGTGGGGACGTGGCGTTGAATGGGGAATTCCCGGCAACGCTTTGTGGCCGGCAATGCCGACGCCCGCTGTAAGAGAGGACCAGCCCCGGACGAATACATGGACTGCGGTACCCAATCCGCGCATCAGAGCTTGTTCACCTACGTCCCAGGCCACGTCTCCTCCGATAGGCACTTCAGTGATGAGAACCGACCGGGAGATCGGTGCGGGTAAATTGACGCGCGATTGGGTCTTGCAAAAGGACATCAGAGCGCTTAGCTGGGACCCTTATTGGGGTTGGCTTGACGATTTGCTGAATCGCCACGGCATGAGGTCTTCGATCCTGTTATGGGGATGGCCGTCGATGATCGCCTCGAGTGTTTCGGTGATGTAGGCAACCGGGTTGACGTCGTTGAGCTTGCAGGTGGCGACGATCGACGCGAGCAAGGCCCAGTTTTCTGCCCCGATTTCGTGACCGGCGAAGAGCGCATGTTTCCTGGTCAGGCAAACTGGCCGGAAGGCGTTCTCGACCGGGTTGGTGTCGAGCTCGAGGCGCCCGTCTTCGAGAAAGCGGGTCAGACCCTGCCAGTGATTCAGCGCATAGCGGATGTCTTCGGCGAGTGTCGAGCCGCTGGAGATCATCGACAGCTGCTTCTCGAACCACATTTTCAAAGTGGCGACGAGAGCCAACGAATGCTCCCTTCTCGCGGCGAGTCGGATGTCCGGCGATGCACCGCGCACCATGGCTTCGATGGCGTAATGCTGTGCGATGTGCCGAACGGCGGCCTCGGCGATCGGCGACTTGCTGTTGCGCACCAATTTGACGAAGCGCCGGCGCAAGTGGCTCCAGCAACGCACGACCGTCCAAGGCCCTTGCAGTCGAGCGACTTCGGTCAGCCGATCATAACTGAACCGCCCCGGGTTTGCCGGAGGCAATTTGGTTTAAGTTATGCCGCCATTGAGGATTGTTCCAGCATGGCGTAGTAGCGTTGCTCGGCTTCGGTCGGCGGGATGTTTCCGATGGGCTCCAGGAGCCGTCGGTTGTTGAACCAGTCGACCCATTCCAGGGTGGCGAACTCGACAGCCTCGAAGCTGCGCCATGGCCCAGGCCGATGATCACCTCGGCCTTGTAGAGGCCGTTGATGGTTTCGGCGAGAGCGTTGTCATAGGAATCTCCGACGCTGCCGACGGATGGCTCGATGCCAGCTTCAGCCAGGCGTTCGGTGTACTTGATAGAGACGTATTGGGCGGATTCGAACGGTCGTCGCAACACCAATTGTTTTCACTCATGACAGTAATTCGTCAAGCGCTTCTGCCGGCGTTTTCCAGCCCAGTGTCTTTCTCGGTCGGGCGTTGAGGGCCGCTGCTACAGCGGATATCTCGTCGGCGCTGTGGATGCTCAGGTCTGTGCCTTTCGGAAAGTACTGCCGCAGCAACCCGTTGGTGATCTCGTTAGTGCCGCGCTGCCAAGGGCTTTGCGGGTCGCAGAAGTAGACTTGGATGCCCGCATCGATCTTGAGGCGGTCGTGCTGAGCCATTTCGGCTCCTTGATCCCAAGTCAGCGTCCGACGTAGTTCTTCGGGCAAAGTGATGATGGTGCGCGAGATCGCGTCACGCACGGCTTCCGCCCCGTGTCCCGCAAGCGCAGGTCCGTTCTTCTTGCGCGGAGCTTCGCCATGCCCGGCTAATCGGGGAAGGTGCAATAGCATTGTGAAGCGCGTCATGCGTTCGACCAACGTGCCGATCGCCGAGCTGCCAAGACCGAGGATGAGGTCTCCCTCCCAATGTCCCGGCACGGCTCGATCGGCCGCTTCAGCGGGGCGCTCACTGATCATGATCTCCGGCGAGACAAAGCCCTTGCCCCGCCTGCGTACGCGCCCCCTGGGCACGCGCAGCACACGTCCGGTTCGCAAGCAGGCCGTCAGTTCGCTGCGTAATACACCGCGGCCCTGAACGAAGAGAGCCTAATAGATGGCTTCGTGGCTGATGCGCATCGTCTTGTCGTCCGGGAAGTCGATCGGCAAGCGTCGGGCAATCTGCTCGGGACTCCATGCCTTGGCCCATCGTCGATCCTTTCGCCGGCCATGGCGGCGGCCGTTCCACCGAACGGCGGGGCCCGGAATACAAGCTCCGCTCGGGGCTACAACGCCGCCGGCAAGTCCCTCCGCCACATAAGTGCAGCAAGGTTGCGTTGAGCGCAAGCTTGGTCGACTTGGGCCGGCGGGCAGATCGGTCTGCATGCCATTGGGCAGTTGTTGCCCGATATTCCAACCCGCCGCCGCGGGTGGCGGCGTTCCGCCGCAGTTCACGGGAGACCGTCGAAGCAGCCCGTCCCAAGCGGCGCCCGATCTCCTGTATGGAATGGCCCTGCACCATTAGAAGAGCGATCTCCTCGCGTTCAGCCAGTGAAAGGTAGCGCCCGGAGAGAGGCTCGGCCGAAGATCTGAACATCGCTGGTGGCATGCCGCCTGCCTTTCGGAACAATCTGCTTCCGACGGGTTGCGATAATCCAGCCTCAAGCGCAGCATCTTCGCTGCTCTGCCCTGTGGCAATCGCCTTCCAAAATCTATTCTGTTCCTTGCGTCCCGCCGCACACGGCCGGCCAGGCGATGGCAATGGCGCACGTCCTGACCGCGCCGAACGTCGACTTACAACTTCATCGCAACCTCCAACTTCAGGGTGTTGCGACGACCGTTTGAATCCGCCTGACCTTGCCCCACGGGCTTAATCCAGCTTGAAGTTCGCTCTGGCCCACGACAAGGACCAGAGCATGAAGCGCAGCCGCTTTTCGGAAGAGCAGATCATCGGGATTTTGAAGGAGCACGAGGCCGGCGTTTCGGTCGTCGATCTGTGCCGCAAGTATGGCGTCAGCGACGCCAGCATCTACAAATGGAAGGCCAAGTTCGGCGGGATGGATGTCTCCGAGGCCAAGCGGCTGAGGACGCTGGAGGACGAGAACACGAAGCTGAAGCGGCTCCTGGCCGACGCCATGCTGGACAACGCGGCGCTGAAAGACCTCCTGGGAAAGAATGTATGGTCCGCCCCGTCCGTGCAAGGGTTCGTAACAGCAAAAATGACGCTTCCAGTTGCATAGATGACTCCGGCCTCTCGCGAGTGGACTGCGGTTGCAGCCAGGCCATGATGAGATCCGCGCACGCCGTTCCCAATAAATGGTTCGGGCACGAAGCCCGCTTTTTTGCACAGGGCTTACGGCATGTTGATCCACTGTTTCGTCATCACTGTTCCCGAGCCTTGCAATCGAAGCCAGAAGCGTCAGGTGAAAGCAGGATCTCTGCGTTCGTAGAGAGCTCCAGCTTGTTCAAGACCACCCAGACAATGCGGGCCATCTTGGCGGCTAGAGCGACAACGGCCTTGTTCGGATGCATCCGAGCCTGGAGCCCGTCGAGCCAGCTTCCGAGGCGATCGCGCCTCCGGTCCAAATGCCGGAAGCAGGATCGCGCGCCATGCCCTAAAAGCTTTCTCACATAACGGTTGCCGCGTTTGCTGACGCCAAGCAACGTCTGTTTTCCGCCCGTCGAGTATTGCCTGGGCACTAACCCCAGCCAGGCAGCAAGGTCGCGGGCCTTGCGAAACTGCAGCCCATCACCGATCGCGGCAAGTACAGCGGTCGCACCCAATGCGCCGATACCAGGGATTGTCATCAGTCGGTGCGCGTTCCAGCCGATCGTGATCATCGATTCCAGGCCATCGTGATCACCATTTCCAGACGATCGTGATCGCTATTTCCAGCGATCGCGATGGAGGGCAACCAGGAGGCGCGCACGGCTGAGTGTCTGCAACCCGGGTAGCTTGGTCTTTTGCCTAACCGCAGAGGATCGAGATGCCGACCGAGAGACTGTCCATGCGCCATATTCGTGAAGTTCTACGCCTGCACTACAGCGTCGGCATGAGCGTTCCTCACAACCTTGTGCATCAGGAGGTCGAGACTCGCATCACCCAAAAGACCGTCGAGATTTTCCTCCGCGGCAAGCGAGTGGCGTCGCATCTGCGCAGCACCTTGCCGCATCGCCCCACGATTCCCGAGCATATGCCGAGCTCACATCGCCGCTATCGCGACTGGACCCATGAGCGCATTCGTTCCGAAGCCGCCAAGGTCGGTCCCGATGCCGAGACGCTGATCGACGTCATCCTGCGGTCGCGGCCGCATCCGGAACAGGGCTTCCGCTCCGCCATCGGCATTCTCTCCCTGGTCAAGCGCTATGGCCAGGAGCGCGTCGACGCCGCCTGCGCCCGTGCCCTTCTGCTCAACGCCCGTTCCTACAAATCGGTCGCCGCCATCCTCAAGAACGGCACCGACAGAACCGCTCCTCCCACCGAGGAGCGCGCCCATCCTCTTCCACGCCAACATCCGTGGCCGCAGCTACTACAACTGATCAGGAGATCATCGTGCTCATTCACCCCACTGTCGATTGCGCGCCCTCGGCCTCGCCGCCATGGCCGATACCCTCGTCGAACTGCAGAACAATCCCGAGGCGGCCGGGATGCCGCACCCCGATTGGCTCGGCCTCCTAGTCGATCGCGCGGTCACCGCCCGCGACAACCGCCGCCTCATGCGGCGCTTGACCAGTGCCAAGCTCCGTCAAACTGCCGCTATCGAGAACGTCGACTATCGCACCGCCCGCGGCCTCGATCGTTCGCTCTTCCAGACCCTCGCTACCTGCCAATGGATCCGTGATGCCAACCACCTGGTCATTGTCGGCCCAACCGGCATCGGCAAGTCCTGGCTTGCCTCTGCGCTCGGCAACAAAGCCTGCCGCGACGGCTTCTCCGTCCTCTACAAGCGGGCATCCCGCCTGTTCGCCGATCTCGCCCAGGCGCGTGGCGAAGGCCGTCTGCGCCTGATCGCCGCGCTTGAGCGTGTCAATCTCCTCATCCTCGACGGCTGGGGACTTGAACCGCTCACCGCCGACCAGCGTCGCGATCTGCTGGAGATCGTCGATGACCGCTACGACAAGGGATCCTTATTGATCACAAGTCAGGTCCCCGTGTCGCAATGGCATGACGTCATTGCCGATCCCACCCTCGGTGACGCGATATTGGATCGCATCATTCACAATGCCCACCGCCTCGAGCTCAAAGGCGACAGCCTGCGCCGGCAGGCCAGCGAAAGGAAAAAGGCGTGACTACCTCACGCGCGATCGTCCCGCCGGCCCACAGGCCCCCCCGCGCGTCGCTCCGTCGCTCGTGGGCACTCCCGCGCCTCGCACGGGGCCCTCCCATGAACCGCCGAGACGATCTCCAAGCCAGCCCCACCAGCCTTGACGAGGAGACCATTTCCATCACACTTTAAAATCGTCAGTCGTGTTCGTCTCCAGTCACGATCATCTGGAATCCGCGATCACCATCGTCTGGAACACCTGATCACCATCCTTGGAATACGCACCGTTACGCACATGCCAAACAGTTCAACCGGCATCAACGGCAGCTGCGTATCCTGCGCAGCCGGCTGGGGCGGATCATCCGCGACATTCGCCGCAAGATCGAAGGCCAGGCGACGCTGGAGGAGGCGTTCGCCCTCCCGCTTGGCCGGGCCACGCAGATCCGCTCGCAGCAGCAGCGCCAGCGCGGCTTCAAGCTTTATTCTTTCCATGCCCCGGAGGTGGAGTGCATCGGCAAGGGCAAGGCCGCCGCACCTTACGAGTTCGGCGTGAAGGCCTCCACGTTACCAACAATCGCCGCGCCCCCGGTGGCCTGTTCGTGCTGCATGCCAGGTCGCTGCCCGACACCCTTACGACGGTCACACGTTGCGGGACGTTATGGACCGCACCGAGACACTCACCGGCTGTGCGATCGAGCGGGCCTATGTCGACAAGGGATACCGCGGCCACGACGCACAAAATCCGCGTCGCGTCTTCATCTCAGGCCAAAAGCGCGGCGTCTTCGGTGTCATCAAGCGCGAGCTGCGCCGCCGCTCC
>NZ_PTFE01000082.1:0-38111 GCF_002936975.1 Bradyrhizobium sp. AC87j1 | reverse complement strand
CCCTGCCCCTCCCCCACAAGGGGGGAGGGAACGGAGAGAGTACTGCTGTTAGCCAAACTCCATTCGATTCAGGCCGTCACGCTCTAAGCGAGTTTGTCGATCCAGGCCGAGAGCGTATCGAGCACCTCGGTCAGCGCCTCGTCGTTGCTGCGGCCGGACTTTTTCAGCACCGCAAAGGAGTGATCGCCGCCTTCGACCTCGTGGAGCGTCGCCTTCGCGCCGAGCTTCTCGACGACAGGCTTCAGGTAGCTCAGATCGGCAAGCCCGTCGCGCGTGCCTTGCAGGAACAGCATGTGGATCGCGATGTCCGCGAGATGCTCGGCCCGCTCGGCGGACGGCTTCTTGTCGGCATGCAGGGGAAAACCGAGGAAGGCGAGCCCTTTGACATCGGGGAGCGGCGCCTTCGCTTGCGCCTGCGAGGTCATGCGCCCGCCGAACGACTTTCCGCCGGCGACGAGCTTCAACCCGGGACAAAGCCGCGCCGCCTCCGCGACGGCCGCGCGGATGGCGGCGTGCGCGACTGCCGGCTGGTCCGGACGCCCCAGCTTCTTCTCCGTGTACAGGAAATTGAAGCGGAACGTCGCGATGCCGCGGCCCGCGAGCCCCTCCGCGACCTTCGCCATGAAGGAATGCCGCATGTCGGCGCCCGCACCATGCGCCAGCACGTAACAGGCCCTCGCGCCGTCCGGCTGCGTCAGGATCGCTGACACCGTGCCGATGCGCCCGATGTCGAGCTTGAGCTCTTGAGTTTTGACAGCCACAATCGATCATCCCGACAGACGCGTTTCCGGCCGCCTTGGTAGCGTCACCGGCGCAGCCTGAAAACACAATAATTGCCGCCGCAGACTAGCCTACCAAGCCGGAACTGCGCATCAACCGAGGTAACCATGTCCTACCGCTCCTCCTGGATGACCGAAGAGCTCGACGTCTTCCGCGACCAGTTCCGGAAATACCTCGCCAAGGACCTGGCGCCGCATGCCGAAAAATGGCGCGAGCAGAAGATGGTCGACCGCTTCGCCTGGCGCGGCCTCGGCGAGATGGGCGCGCTGCTGGCGAGCGTGCCTGAGGAATATGGCGGGCTGGGCGCGACCTTCGCCTATGACGCCGCCGTGCTGGACGATCTCGAAAGCACGGTGCCGGAGATGACGACCGGCGTCTCCGTGCACAGCGCCATCGTCGCGCATTACATCCTCAATTACGGCTCGGAAGAGCAGAAGAAGCGCTGGCTGCCCAAAATGGCCTCAGGCGAGATGGTCGGCGCCATCGCCATGACCGAGCCTGGCACCGGCTCGGATCTGCAGGCCGTCAAGACCACGGCGAAGAAGCAGGGCAATTCCTACGTCATCAACGGCCAGAAGACGTTCATCACCAACGGCCAGGCCGCCGATCTCGTCGTCGTGGTCGCGCGCACCGGCGACGTCGGTGCCAAGGGCATTTCGCTGATCGTGGTCGAGACCGCAGGCGCAGACGGCTACAAGCGCGGGCGCAACCTCGACAAGATCGGCCTGCACGCCTCCGACACCTCGGAGCTGTTCTTCGACAACGTCACCGTGCCGCCCGAGAACCTGCTCGGCAAGGAGGAAGGCCAGGGTTTTGTCCAGCTGATGCAGCAATTGCCGCAGGAGCGCCTTGCGCTCGCGGTCGGCGCCGTCGCCTCGATGGAGCGCGCGATCAAGCTCACCACCGACTACACCAAGGAGCGGAAGGCGTTCGGCAAGCCGCTGATGGATTTCCAGAACACCGCCTTCAAGCTCGCCGAGCGCAAGACCGAAGCGATGATCGCGCGCGTCTTCGTCGACTGGTGCATCGAGCGCCTGGTCGCCGGGGATCTCGACACCGTCACGGCGTCGATGGCGAAATACTGGTGCTCGGAGAAGCAGGTCGAGACCGCCGACGAATGTCTCCAGCTGTTCGGCGGCTACGGCTACATGCAGGAATATCCGATCTCGCGCATCTTCATCGATTCCCGTATCCAGAAGATCTATGGCGGCACCAACGAGATCATGAAGCTCTTGATCGCGAGGTCGCTGTAGCCCGATTCATTGCGCACGCCAGTCACGCGGCCGGCAGCCGAAGCGTTGCTTGAAGCGCCGCGTGAAGTGCGACAGGTCCGAGAAGCCCCAGTCGAACGCGATGGCGCCGATCGCACGATCCGCCATCGCAGCATCCCTGAGATCCCTGGCCGCGCCGTCGAGCCGATGGTCGATGACGTATTCGGTGAAGCTGGAGCCCGATCGCGCCAGCAGTTTATGCACGTAGCGCTCGCTGATGCCCACGGCATCGGCGACATCGGCAACCGCAAGCCCGGGCTCGCGGAGCCGCCGGTGAATGGCACGTTTCAAGGCCAGCGTGGTGGTATCGGCGAGATTTTCCGACTCGGCAGCACCTGCCCGGCTGCGACGTGACAGGCTCACGGCGACCAGCTCGATCAACGCCCGAAACAGCAGCACGCCCTCGTCCTCGGTCATGCGCAGCGCGCCGTCGCTGAGCGTGCGCGCCGTCTCGACGATGAGATGGCCGACGAAGGGATCATCGGACACGCGCACCGCAGCGACATCGAACGAAGCGGGCAGCCGTTCGCGCAACGCCTCTGCCGGCACCCAGAACGAGGCGACGCGCAATTGCGGACCACGATCGTGCAGAAGCGCAAACTGCCGATCGCTGTCGAAGATGCCGACCTGTCCGGGCGACAGGCTGATCTCGCGGTCCCCCTGCTGGATGCGACAGCGGCCGGCCAGCTTCAGATTGAGATAGAAGCAGCTGCGGTCGGACGCCGCGATGTCGGCTGCGGAACGGCGCACCACGTGTTCGGGAAAGCTGACGCGGTTGATTGCGGCGTCGCCGAGACGGACGTGCTCGACGCTGGCGGGAAAGCCGGCTGCCGCGGCCGGCTCCGGCGTCAGATTCATGAAGGCCTGGCAGATCGCCTCGCGATAATAGGCGAATTGCTCCGCCGGCCGGACGCCCGCGGTGTCCCAGGCCGATTGGCGTGACGGAACGGCGCCCTCGATCTGCTGCATCGGTTCACTCCGAGACCAATCCGGTTCACTCCCAGCCAAGCAACGAATTCGTTACCGGTCCAGATTTGCCGCGCGGCCACATTGCCCCGCCAAGACCATCATGCGCCGATCTAACCACATCCTCGGGAGGAGCCACAACATGTCCACCTACGTTCTCGTCCACGGCGCCTGGCACACCGGCACCGAGTTCGAGCCTGTCGCCGCAGCCATCCGCGCGGCGGGCCATCAGGTCTATACCCCCACCATCAAGGGCAACCGTCCGGGCGATGCCAAGACGACCGGGCTGAAGGAAGCGATCCAGTCGATCGCTGACTATCTTGCCGAGAACAATCTGAAGGACGTCATCCTGCTCGGCCATTCCTATGGCGGCATGGTCATCACCGGCGTCGCCGACCTGGCACCGGAACGCATCCGCCGCCTGGTCTATTGGAATGCCTTCGTGCCCAACGACGGCGAATGTCTCAACGACATGGTGCCGCCGCATTATATCGGGCTATTCGACGCGATCGCGGCCGAGCGCGGCGACGGCTCGGTGGTCCTGCCTTTCCCGGTCTGGCGCGAGGCCTTCATCAACGATGCGGATCTCGAGCTGGCGCAGAAGGCCTACGACGTGCTCAACCCGCATCCCCTGGCGACCTTCACCGACAAGATCGCGCTCAAGACCAATCCAGCCGAGATGCCGCTGGCCAAATCCTACATCAACTGCACCGAAGACATCGCGATGCCGCACAGCCATCCCTGGCACCCGCGGCTGTCGGAGAAGCTCGGCCTGTTCCGCCTGGTGCAAGTGCCGGGAAGCCACGAGCTGTGCTTCTCCGATCCGGCGCGGCTCGCCAAAGCGATCATGGAAGCGGGACGCGACTGACAGGTGAATCCCGTGGCGACGCTCACAAGTGAGCGCCGCCTCAGTTCGGATGCCACCAGCGACCGCCGATGACGACGCCTTCGGACACGATCTTGCGGTCGCCGATCAGGTGCTCGCCGACGACGTCCTCGTAGTCGAACTGGCCTTGCTTGACCGTAACAAGCGTGGCGTCGCCGACGCAGCCGGGTTTGAGGCTGCCGAGTTCATGGCGCCGCAGCGCCATCGCGGCATTCACCGTCGAGGCCGCGATCACATCCGACAGCTCCATGCCCATGCACAGGAATTTCGACATCGTCGTGACCTGGTCGAAGGCGGGGCCGTCGATGCAGAGCTGGTGGATGTCGGAGGAGATGGTGTCCGGATAGAAGCCGTTGGCGAGCATCGCACGCGCGGTCTTAAACGCGAACGAACCCTTGCCGTGGCCGATGTCGAACAGCACGCCGCGCTCGCGCGCGTCCAGCACCGCCTTCTTCACCGTGCCTTGCGCGGTCGCCGGCGTGTTCGGGAAAGGGCGGAACGCATGGGTGAGCACGTCGCCGGGCCGCAGGCGCGCCAGCACCTCCTCATAGCTCGGCGGCGGATGGTCGATATGCGCCATCAGGGGCATGCCGACCTCGTTGGCAACCTCGAGCGCGATGTCGAGCGGTACTGCCCCAGACGTGCCCGAGGAGTGCAAGCCGACGCGCACCTTGATGCCGACGATAAGATCGCGGTTGGCATCGGCCACCTTGGCCGCCTCGATCGGATTCATCAGCCGCAACTCCTCGCTCTCGCCGACCATGATCCGGTGCGAGAAGCCGAAGATGCCGGCATGGGAAACGTGCAAATAAGCGAGGATCCGAACCTGGCTCGGCTCGATCACATGCTTGCGGAAGCCGGCGAAATTGCCGGGTCCGGCGCTGCCGGTGTCGACCGCCGTGGTGACGCCGGAGAGGCGGCAGAATTCCTCGGCATCGATGCCGAGCGAGGTGCCGCCCCAATAGACATGGGTGTGCAGATCGATCAGTCCCGGTGTCACGATATAACGCGAGACGTCGCGCACCTCGGTGCCCGGATCCGCCTTGAGCCCGCTGCCGACCGCCGCCACCTTGCCGCCGGCAAAGGCGACATCCGTCACGGCATCGAGCTTCTGGGAGGGGTCAACGACCCTTCCGCCGCGAAGGATCAGGTCAAAAGGCATCATGGTCTCCGGGGGTAGCAGGACAGGAATGGACCGGGCTGGAAGGGTGCCCTTCCAGCCCGGCCGCTTCTGTTAGCAATTTTCACACCAGCCGAGCAAATCAGCGGGCGTCCTGTCCGTTCGGCTTGACGGGCCGGCGGATTGCGTGACGGCTTACTCCGTGAACGTATTCGCGACTCTGCGGGAGCGAAGGACGTACGATATCCAAATCGCGGCACTGATCGCACCGACGACCATTCGTGCGACTTGAAGGGGTTCGATAGTGAAAAAATCACCGAACGGACGGTTCAAGCCGATGGAAAAGATCGATGCGGCCCAAACCAGATCGATCAACGGCATCAGTACCGCACAGATCATCTGCACGATGAAGAACGCTGGAAATCTGCGGGAATGCATGAACAGGAGCACCGCCGTCCAGATTGCGAGACCGATCAGCGCGGCGTTCATCGCTATCTCGCCCCAAAATACGATTGAGAATTGCACCCAGGTCTCGCTGGAGATCGACTGCACATATTGCGCGGTACTGACGACCAAGCGCACGATGCCGATCATTTGGCCGAAGGCCAGAAGGCCGAGCCAGCCGCTGATGCCGGTCATCTCTGGCTGGACGTCGTTAAATGAAGCGGCGTCTTCTGCGGGAACGGCCGGCTCGCGAATGACCTCAACCGGCGGGGATGCCGGGCTTGGCGGCGGCGATTGAAGGAGCTGCTGCGTGATCTCGTGCACGTCCCCGGCCGGCTTCCAATTCTCGAAGCCGTGTCGCCAGACCAGCACACGCCGAGGATCGGCGATACGAGCGAGGAGCGGAAGGAGTTCAGAAATCGAGAACGGGCCGCGCCGCTGCCCGCCCTCCGCGTAGTACCATAAATCCGCCATCCAAAGGTCCCTGCACCCGCCGTATTACAGCCAGCTGTCGGCACACGTCACGATAGAAATCTATTGATGGGGATACCGGCACTGCGCGCGTGGTGACGCGCAAACTCTCGAAAAATGGCGATCCCGGGAAGACTCGAACTTCCGACCTACGGTTTAGGAAACCGTCGCTCTATCCGGCTGAGCTACGGGACCGCGGAACCCGTGGGTACGGGTTCGATCCCGTCATAGCAGAGCAAAATGCGGTTCGCCAGCCGTCAGGCGGGCGAGATCCATCGTCAACCTGAACGGGGCGGCTATACTTCCAGGGCCCTCCCAACGGAGCAGCTCCCATGATCGACAGCATCAGCGCCATCACGCTCGGTACCCATGACATGGCGCGCGCCGTGCACTTCTACCGCTCGCTCGGGTTCGAGCTCTTGTATGGTGGCGAAGCCGCCGCATTCACGAGCTATCGCGCCGGCAGCGGCTATCTCAACCTGACTGCGCAGCCGAAGGACAAGCGCTGGTCCTGGTGGGGCCGCGTCATCTTCTACGTGGCCGATGTCGACGAGACCTACGCGCAGGCGCGCGCTGCCGGGTGGCAGCCGTCGACCACGCCGCGCGATGCCGAATGGGGCGAGCGCTACTTCCATCTCACCGACCCCGACGGCCATGAGCTCAGTTTCGCACGGCCGCTACGGGGGGCATGAAGCGACGACCTCACGCCTTGATATTGTTGTCCTTCACCACCTTGCCCCAATAGGCGACCTGCTTGTCGAAGAAGGTCTTGAAGGCCGCGCCGTCCTTGAGCAGCAGCGTCATGTGCTGGGTGTCCTTGAGCTGGGCGGCGGTCGCGGGCTCGCTCAGGATCTCCTTGGACGCCGCCGCGAAGGCTGCGACGATATCGGGCGGCGTGCCTGCGGGCGCAAAGATGCCCCACCAGGCCAGCGTCTCGAAATCGGGAAAGCCCGCCTCGATCGCGGTCTGCGTATCCCCCAGGGCCGGCAGCCGCTCGCGGCCGAGCTGCAGGATCGGACGCAGCATGTTGGTGCCGAGCTGGGCCGCGACCAGCGCGGCCGATCCCGCGATGAGATCGACATGGCCGCCGAGCACGTCGTTCATGGCCGGGCCGCCGCCGCGATAGGGCACGTGCATGATCTCGACCCCGGCCTTGCTGCCGAGCACGGTCATCGCGAGATGGCCGAGCGTGCCGATCCCGACGGAGGCATATTTCACCACGCCCGGGGTCGCCTTGCAGGCGGCCACCACGTCGGCAAAGCTCTTGTAGGGGCGGCCGGCGCCGGCGGCGATCACGTAGGGCGCGGTGCCGATCAGCAGCACCGGCATCAGCTCGCGCTCGACATCCACCGGCGGCTTGTCGAGGATCGACGGAATCACAGCGTGAGAATCGAAGGTGACCAGGAACGAGGTGCCGTCCGCCGGGCTCTTGGCGACTTGCGCCGCGCCGAGCGCGCCGGCCGCGCCGGACTTGTTCTCGACCACGACAATGCGACCGAGCTTGGTTTGCAGGCTGGCCTGCAACAGCCGCGCCATAGCATCGGTCGAGCCACCCGGCGGAAACGGCACGACCAGCGTGATCTTGCCAGCCTGCGCCGCTGCCGGTGCCATTGCGAGAATGGCCGGTGCAGCCAGCAGCGTACGTCGTGTGATCGTCATGGTCCCCTCCCTTTTGTTTTCAGCGCCTGGCTTTTTGCTCTTTGGCGCTAGGTCGTGCCGAAGCCCGACCCCGCTTTCTTGTATTCTGGCCGAGGCGGACTGAAGATGTCCAGCACCCTGGCGCCGTCGGGGCCGGCGCGCATGGTGTGCGGCACATTGCCCGGGGTGCGCCAGAAATCGCCCTTCTTCACGGCAATCTCCTCATCGCCCTGGACGCGGATGGCGGAGCCGTCGAGCAGCACGCCCCATTGCTCCTCGGGATGATGGTGCAGCGTGCCCTGCGCATGCGGGGCCAGCGTCACCACCGACAGCATCGCCTGCTCGCCGGAGAAGATGCGCGTGGTCACCCCCGCTGCGAGCTCGCGGAACAGCCCGTCGCTGGTGTCGTCTATGTGATGGAATTCGTCCTTCTGGCTCACGTCATTTTCCCTTCTACGTTTCATCTTGCTGCCGACTGACGTACGGCGGCCACGAGCCGATCTTTGAACTCGCCCCTTAAGGTCACAAACAAACTCGACCATTTCCGGCTCTTGAACTCGCAGCCGCCTCGTGGACAATATTCTTCGTTGTGATAGTCCCCGAAAACGACGCCAAGCAAAGTCATTCGACGGCCCCACTGGCGAAAGAGGGCGCTCCCTGATGCCCCGAACTCGAACTCGCAGTTCGTTTCAAATGTCTGCCAATCCCTCACGTCGCGGATTTGACACTCCTGGATCGTCTTGTTGAACGGCCCGTCCTTGTCCCTCTTTCCTGTGGCTTCGATATCATAACCGACAACTGCCAGAACACGCTCCAGCTCCACGAGAGTTTCGGGCTGCTCATAAATTTCGTACGGCGTCACATCTGCGGGAAATTTAAGTCTTGCGACGGCCCAATCGACGCTGCCCTGCCTCGGTGCAGCATCGACGCAGGTGCCCATCCATAGAGCTGCCGACAAGGGAATGATCCGCTTCTCTGCTCCCAAATAGTATTCGAATATGCACTTCTCTGGTGACGTATGAGGCTTGCAAGCGTCCCGAAACGCGTGAGCCACCGTCGTGATCACGTCGCGCGCTCCGGTGACTTGAGCGCTGCTGGCTCCGCCGGGACATCGCAAGACTCCACTTGCCGCGAAGCGCTTTCCCACCTCACCTTGGGACAGCCCCGTTACTTTTGCATAAGTCTCCTCCGTCATCCGCCGTTCTGCATCCGTCAAAGCGACAGTGCCGATCGCCGGCGTGCGATGAGTGTTGGTGGCCTCGCGCATTTTCGCCGAGCTGACCTCGTTGCTTCCGGACATCCACAGAAGGAGGAAGCTGGGCAGGACGATCGCGCAATTCCTCATCATGTAAAGTAACCTCAGCACCAAAAAGCATGAGAGAACTTTGGCCGAAACAAGGGTCGTGAATCACTTTCGAAAATAGCAAATGGCTGACGTCGGCTTTCGATCAGTTCAGCCATTGCCTTGACTTAAGCCCCGCTTGATCAAGTCTTGCCATACGAGCCCTGATAGCGGCCCTCCCGGATCGCCTTCAGGGTCTCCTCCTCGCGCACGACCTGGGCGCGCACGGCTTCCAGCAACGCCGCGGCGCCCGCGGCGGGAAACGACACCACGCCATCCTCGTCGCCGACCACGATGTCGCCGGGCGAGATCACGCTGCCACCAATCGTGACAGGCACGTTGATCTCGCCGGGGCCGTTCTTGTAAGGACCGCGGTGGATCACCGCACGGGCGTAGCAGGGGAAGTCGTCGGCCGCGAAGGCCGCGACATCGCGGATCGCGCCGTCGATCACATAGCCCTCGGCTTTGCGCCACTGCGCGATGTTCTTCATGATCTCACCGACCAGCGCGCGGGTCTCGTCACCACCGCCATCGACCACGATGACGTCGCCGGGGCCGACCAGCTCGAGCGCGCGGTGGATGGCGAGATTGTCGCCGGGGCGGGTGCGCACCGTGAAGGCGGTGCCCACCAGCTTAGCCCCGCGATGATAGGGTTTTAGCCCGACCGCGCCGGGCAGCCGGGCGAGATTGTCTGAGATGACCGATGTCGGCGCACCGCGAAAGCCCTCGATGATCTCGGCCGGCGGTTTCGGCACGCTGTTGGTTGCGATGGTAATGGTCATGTCCTGGATTCCTTCCGTCAATCAATCGGCGTGCGCCCGCACCTTTGCCGGCCAAATCCGGAAGGCGCGCCCTTCCTTCATCCACGTTGCGCGCTCGTGGCGCAACAGCGTGCGGCGGACTTTTCCGGAATCATCGCGCGGCGGGGCGCCGACAATCTCGAAGCTTTCCGGATGCTTGTAGCGGCTGAGCCTGTCCTTCAAGAACTCCGCCATGCCGTCTGCGATCGCCTGGCCGTCGGCATCGCCCTCCGGCTCGATGATGGCGTGCACGCGCTGACCCAATTCCGGATCGGGCAACCCCACTACGACGCAGGAGCGCACGCCCGGACACTCGGAGACGGCGGCCTCGACCTCGGCCGGATAGACGTTGGCGCCGCCGCGCAGCACCATGTCGGCGAGGCGGTCGCCGAGATAGAGATAGCCTTCCACATCCAGCCTGCCGATATCGCCGAGCGATTCCCAGCCATCGCTGCGGCGCTTCGGCTCAGCGGCGGCGTGGCGACCGTGTCGGTCACGGCCGGCTGATGATCGAGGATCACCTTCGGCCGGCCGGTCGAGCCGCCCGAGGTCATGGCCTTCCAGTAGCGCGCCACCGGCGGATTGAGCGGTTCATCCGAAAATCCCTCCGGTACGGAATCCGCCGGGAGGCGGTTCGGCGCGTTCCAGTCGGCCTCGCCGCCGACCACCAGCGCCGGCCTGAGAATGTCGAGCACGGCCGCGGCCTCGCCGCGCGGCAGTCGCCACGACAGCGAGGTCGGCGTCGCACCACACTTCCACACCGCAAAGGAGGTCTCGAAGAACGTATTGCCGTTGGGCAATCCGATTGCGACGAAATCGCCGGGCTTGACGCCTTTGGCCATAAATGCCCGCGCGCGCCGGTTGGC
Source organism: Bradyrhizobium sp. AC87j1 (assembly GCF_002936975.1). Lineage (NCBI taxonomy): Bacteria > Pseudomonadati > Pseudomonadota > Alphaproteobacteria > Hyphomicrobiales > Nitrobacteraceae > Bradyrhizobium > Bradyrhizobium sp. AC87j1. The sequence continues at coordinate 27,527 of NZ_PTFE01000082.1, read as the reverse complement.
GCCGCGCTCGAGCTCGTCCCATGTCAGCGTGTCCTGCCCGTGACGGACGGCGATCGTGCCATGTGGTTTGCGTTCAGCGTACCAGCGCGGCACGTCAGACAGGGGCAGCAGCATCGGGCGTTTCCATTTCGTTTTCTTGGCGTCTTTCTTGGCGCCGCCTCAGGTGAGGCGCTCGCAAGGCGAAGTGTAGCAGCCCGCCCGGGCGACGCTGTGACTCACGCGCCACGTCAAGCACAAAATGTCAGCATCCCAGCCATGAAATTCCCGGGTTCCATGGGTGACAAGCCGGCGATAAAGAGGCAAAAATCTGGCTCGACTCAGTTCGGGTTGAGTTTTGCAAGGAATGCTCTCGTAGAATGTCGTCCGTGATAGCATTGCGTCGTGCGGCGCTGGTTCTTGTTGCCGCGGCAGGATTTTTCCTGCTGACGCACGCGCATGCCCAGGCGCAATGGTGGAAACGCGCGCCGGTCGATTTCGAGGAATGCGCCGACGCCGCCGAGAAGGCCGCGACCAAGTCCGAGAAGACATCCGCACTGGCCGATTGCAACGCCAAGTTCGCCGGCCGCCGCAAGGCAGGCGGCGGCTACTCCTATTACGACTTCCTGCAGGATCGCACCTTCGACATCGCCGGACCCAATCCGACGCCGGAGGAGCAGAAGAAGATCGACGCAGCTTACACCGCCTATCTCGCCAAAGAGCGCCGTAGCAACGAAGCGGCCGAGGCCGCCGCCCGTCAACAGCGCGAGCAGCAGGAATTGCAGGCGCGGCAACTCCAGCAGGTCGCGCTGCGAACCGACGTCGCGCGCGTGCCCGTCCCGGTCGAGCGGCCGAAGGTGCAGCAGAGCGTCGGTCAGCGCTCGAAGGGCGCGTGCACCAAAGGGGCATTCTCCTGCGAATGGCCGCGGCTGTCGGAAAGCTTGAACGATCTGAAGAAGCTGTTCAATCCGACCCCGAGCAAGCCGGCGAAGAAGGGGTAAGCTCCCCGCACTGACTTGTAGGGTGGGCAAAGGCGCGCAAGCGCCGTGCCCACTACCCTGGCAAGACAAAGAAGTTGGTGGGCACGCTCCGCTTTGCCCACCCTACGACAGCGGGGTGTGGAACGTCAGTTCGGTTGCTTCTTCTTGCCGCGCTTCGATTTGACCGTTGGCACATCCACCGGCGCGGTCGTCGGCGAACTGCCCAACTGCGACCTGCTCTCCTGCAACCGCCTGTCATAGCCGGGCGAGTTCACGACCGTCGGCGGTCTCGCAAGAGCGAGCGTCGATACGCCGCAAAGCGCGGCAAGCGCGAACCCGATCATCAAGCTACGTTTCATCGGTCCCTCCTTGCATTCAAACCACCGCGCGAATCTGCTGCGGCGTCAGCCGCGGCGGACCGTTGCCGGCTGCCTCCGTCTCCTTGATCAGCGCAACAATGCGGCGCATCAGCGGCACCTCGACATGGTTTTGCTCGGCGAGCGCGATGACGGCGCCCTGGAGATAGTCGATCTCGGTCTTGCGTCCGTGCTTCAAATCCTGCCACATCGAGGAGCGCGCCTCGGGATCGATCTTCATGGTCCGCCCCAGGATCGCGTTGAAGATCATGTCGGGCAGCCGCAGCAAGGCCGGCGTCCAGTTCATCGGGATTGGCGTCGCCGAGACCGGCGCGATGCCGGCGGCCTTCAGCGCGGCGAGCCCTTCCGCCATCTGGTCGGCGAACAGCCTGCGCCAGTCGCGGTTTGCCAGTTGCGCGGCGAGCGGCATGTCGGACAATGCACTGAGCGCGTTGTTCAGATTGATGATCAGCTTGCCCCATTGCACGCCGGTGATGTCACCGCTCGCGCGCACCGTGAGGCCGGGCACCGAGAGCGCCGCGGCCGTCTTCCCAGCGTCCTCTCCGACATGGATGTCGCCGGAGGTCGAGCGGTGGAAACGGCCCTCGCCCATCGCGATCACGTTGAACGGCACCATGCCCGCGAGCACGCGGCGCCCACCGAGACGCTCGCGCAGCACCGCGATATTGCCGATGCCGTTCTGCAGCGAAACGATGACGGCATCCTCAGGCGCATGCTGCGCGATCTGATCCGCGACATCGGCGGTGTCGGCGCTCTTCACCGTGACCAGCACGATGCCGGCGCTGTGGAAGATAGCGGGGTCCTCCGACAGGGCGAGCTGCCCTGCGCCGAGCTTCGTCTCGGAGCCGTCGAAATCCGTCAATCGCAGGCCGAACCGCTCGATCTCGGTCTTCACCCGCGGCCGCACCAGCAGCGCGACACGGCGGCCACTGGCCGTCAGCATGCCGCCGACGAAACAGCCGATGGCGCCCGCGCCGGCCACCACGATCGGTCGATCCGTCATCACCTCGCCTTGCTCCCTGAACGACCCGCCTTCGATAGCAGAGGCGAGGGCGGCTGCCCATCGCGGCGCTTCCGCCTTGTAACCGTCATGAGAGCCCCATATGTTTTCGGCCCGGGGGCAGCCAGCGGCGAGCGCTCGCCGAACGAGACGCCAAAGGAGAGCACCATGGGTCTACTCGACGTCCTCAACGGCATGCAGAACGGCCCCCGCGGCCCCTCTACACCCAGCTCCGAGAATTCTTCCGGCGGCATGTCGCCGATGACCATGGCGCTGCTCGGCCTGCTCGCCTGGAAGGCGTTCAAGCACATGACCGCAAACCAGTCCGGTACGGCGCCGCAGCCGTCGCCTACGCCGGCCCCTCCGCCGGTGAACGCGGACAGCGGCGGTCTCGGCGGTCTCGGAGGCCTGCTCAAAGGCGGCCTCGGCGGCCTGCTTGCGGGCGGCGCGGCCGGCACCGTGCTCAGCGGCGGCCTCGGCGATCTCCTCAACCAGCTCCAGCAGGGCGGCCACGGCGACACCGCGAATTCCTGGGTCGGCAAGGGCCAGAACAAGCCGATCGCGCCGGGCGATCTCGCGAACGCACTCGGCGCCGACCAGATCGAAAGCCTGTCCGCCCAGAGCGGCCTGTCGCGCGACGAGTTGCTCAGCGGCCTCAGCCTGTATCTGCCGCAGGTGATCGACCATCTGACGCCGGACGGACGGCTGCCGACCGAGAATGAGCTCTCCGGCAAACTTTAATCGGACGTTGATCGACGCGCTTTCGGGAAGGGGAGCAGACTCATGAGCATGGGCGGCCTGTTGTGGATCATCGTCGTCGGCTTCGTCGCCGGCCTCATCGCGCGCTGGCTGGCGCCGGGACCGAACAACCCGAGCGGCTTCATCCTCACCACCATCCTCGGCATCGCCGGCGCGTTTCTCGCGACCTTCATCGGCCAGGCGATCGGCCATTACAGCCCCGACCAGGGTGCCGGCTTCATCATGGCCACGCTCGGCGCGGTGGTGGTGCTGTTCATCTGGCACCGGCTGGTCGCGAGCGGCGTGATCAAGGGGTGACACAAACTCCCTGTCGTCCCGGACAAGCGAAGCGCAGATCCGGGGCCCATAGCCACAGGGAGTAGTTTGGCGCAGACTCGGAGTTGGCAGCTCGCCCCATAACCACTCCCTGTGGTTATGGGTCCCCGCGTTCGCGGGGACGACGGCTGTATTTGCCGCGCTAACGCCACCAAATCACGTAATCAAATGCATCCCCGCATCCATGCGCACGACCTCGCCGGTCATGTTGCTGGAGGCCGGCATCGCCAGGAAGCAGACGAGCTGCGCGATGTCCTCGGCGGTCGACGCGACCCTGAGCGGCACCTTCGCCACCACGCTGTCGCGCACCTGCTTGGCGCCGGCCTCGCCGCGGCCCTTGGTGAACCAGGGCGTGTCGATATAGCCGGGGCATACCGTGTTGACGCGGATCAGCGGCGCCAGCGCGCGCGACAGCGACAGCGTCATGGTGTTGAGCGCACCCTTGCTCGCGGCGTAGGCGATCGACGAGCCGACGCCGCTGATGCCGGCGACCGAGGACACGTTGACCACGGCGGAGGGCCGCTCCGAGGCCTTGGCGCCGGCTTCGAGCAGGCTGCGCGCGGCACGCACCATCTGGAACGGGCCGATGGTGTTGACACCATACACACGCTGGAAATCTTCAGCCGACAATCCGTCGAGATCGGCATGGGCGACATGCTTGGTGGTGCCGGCATTGTTAACGAGGATGTCGAGCCGGCCCCAGGCGCTAGCCGCCGCAACGATCTTGCGGCAATCGTCGTCCTTTGAAACGTCGCCCTGCGCGACCAGAACTTCCGGAGAGCCCGCCTTGCGGCAGACGTCCGCGGTGACCTCGGCTTCTTTCTGGCTAGAGGAATAGTTGATGACGAGCCGCGCCCCGCTTCGCGCGAGGATTTCCGCGGTTGCTGCGCCAAGTCCGGATGCGGACCCCGTCACGATTGCGCACAGACTGTCTTTGGCCATCCGGATTTCCTTCCCCTGTATCTGATGCGAGCCTCTAGTCGCTGGCCTTGTTTAGCGAGTTTGCCGCGCCCTGCAAATCAAGCAAACTCCGCTAAGCGGAATTAGCCTCCTATTGGTCCTTGCCCCCCATGCCCGCGCCGCAGGTTGACCTGCGATCAACGCTTGTCAGGGCCATGGCTTTTTCAGATCATCGGGCGCAAGAAGACCTGCGCGGTTCGCTCTACGAGGCGGGACGCGCCAACGGCAAAACACGGGGAACGCTGTGGCGGAGAGTGATAACATCGTCGTCGAGACTGCGGAGAAGATCTTCGCCGATCTCGCCGATCCGCAAACCATCAACAACGACAAGAAGGATTCCTGGCAGGCGCCGCTGTGGCGGGCGCTGAGCGAAGCCGGCCTGCCATTGTCCTGGGTGCCCGATGATCTCGGCGGCTCCGGCGCGAGCCTTGCCGACGGCTTTGCGCTGCTGAACGCCGCCGGCCGTTTCGCCGTCGCGGTTCCGCTGGCGGAGACCATGCTGGCCGGCTGGCTGCTGGCGCAGGCGAAGATCGCATCGCCCGAGGGCGAGATGACGGTGCTGCCGGCCTCGCCGAAGGATCGCATCACCCTCGATGCCGATGGCTCGCTTTCCGGCCGCGCCCGCGGTGTGCCCTATGCGAAAGCGGCAAAGCATTTTGCGGTGCTGGCGCACGGCAAAGATGGCGTCTCGATCGCGCTGGTCGATGCCGGTAAGGTTCGGATCGAGTCCGGCCTCAATGTCGGCTACGACCACAGCGACACCGTGACGCTCGACAAAGTCCAGCCCGTCACGCGCAAGGCCGCGCCCAAGGAGTTTGACCAGACCACGATGATGCTGATGGGCGGCGTTGCGCGCAGCCTGCAGATCGCCGGCGCGCTGGAATCGATGCTCGACATCTCCGTGCGCTATTCCAACGAGCGCGTCGCCTTCGAGAAGAAGATCTCGAAATTCCAGGCCGTGCAGCACAATTTGGCGCGCCTCGCCGGCGAATCCGCCGCAGCCCTTGCGGCTGCGACGTCGGCCGCCGACGCCATCGCGAATGCGAAGAGTTTTGACGACGAGGTCTATCTCGAAGCGGCCTCGGCAAAAATCCGCTGCGCAGAAGCCGCGGAAAAGGGCGGCGCCATCGCGCATCAGGTGCACGGCGCCATCGGCTTCACCCTCGAGCACATCCTGCACCGCTATTCGCTGCGGGCACTGGCCTGGCGCGACGATTTCGGCTCGGAGAGCCACTGGGCCGTCGAGCTCGGCAAGCTGGTCGCGACCAGAGGCGCCGACGAATTGTGGCCGCTCGTGGCGTCGCGCTGATCAGGGAGAGAAACACATGACCGCTGCCCTCCGTTTCGATCCGATACGCCTGCCCGAGAAGTGCGAGCAGCTGCGCAAGGAAGTGCGCGCTTTCCTCGCCGAAGAGATCGCCGCCGGCACCTTCGATCCGCACAAGCCCAATCGCGAGGACACCGACGCGCCCGAATTTTCCCGACGGGTCGGCGCCAAGGGCTGGCTGGGGATGACCTGGCCGAAGAAATATGGCGGCCAGGAGCGTTCCTTCCTCGAACGCTACGTCGTGACCGAGGAGATGCGCGTCGCCAACGCGCCGACGCGGCGCTTCTTCGTCGCCGACCGCCAGAGCGGACCAGTGCTGCTGAAATACGCGCCTGAGCACATCAAGATGGACATCCTGCCGCGGATCTGTCGCGGCGAGATCTGCTTTGCGATCGGCATGAGCGAGCCGAATTCCGGCTCCGACCTGTTCGCGGCAAAGACGCGCGCGACCAAGACCGATGGCGGCTATCTGATCAACGGCACCAAGATCTGGACCTCGTCGGCGCATATCGCCGACTACATGATCGCGATCTTCCGAACCTCGCAGCCGACCAAGGAAAACCGCCGTCACGGCCTGACCCAGTTCCTGGTCAAGATGAAGCAGCCGGGCATCAAGGTGAACCCGATCGGCCAGATCACCGGCCAGTACGAGTTCAACGAAGTCGTCTTCACCGACTTCTTCGTGCCCGATGACCACGTGCTCGGCGAGGTCGACGGCGCCTGGAAGCAGGCGACGAGCGAGCTCGCCTATGAGCGCTCGGGTCCCGAGCGTTTCCTCGAGACCTATTACGTGCTGACCGAGCTGGTCCGCGCGGTCGGCCCCAACCCGGATACCCGCAGCGCCGAAGGCATCGGCCGTCTCGTCGCGCAGCTCCACACCATGCGGCGCATGTCGGTCTCGGTCGCCGGCATGCTGCAGGCCGGCAAGGAGCCGGTGGTCGAGGCGTCCATCGTCAAGGACATCGGCACGGTCTGGGAGCAGCAGCTTCCCCACCGCGTGCGCGACCTTGCTGCTTTCGTCGAGGAGACCGCGACCAATCGCGAGACGCTGGAACGGCAGCTCGACTTCGCCATCAAGACCGCGCCGAAACTCACCATCCAGGGCGGCACCACCGAGGTGCTGCGCGGCATCATCGCCCGCGGTTTGGGCCTGCGCTAATCATCAAGGGATCATCATGACCACATACAAAGACATCGGCGTCGAGAAGGTCGGGCACGTCGGCACCATCGAGATCCGCCGCCCGCCGCTGAACTTCTTCGACATCTCGCTGATCAACCAGATCGCGGATGCACTCGACGAGTTCGACCGCGACATCGAGATCCGCGCCTCGGTTCTCTCGGCCCAGGGCAAAGCCTTCTGCGCCGGCGCCAATTTCGGCGATCCGGCGCGGCAGGCGCAGGAGGCGCGCGAGGCCGAGAAGAAGGGCGACCCCGCCGACAATCTCGGCCCGATCAACCATCTCTACATCCAGGCCGTGCGAATCTTCCGCGCCAAGAAGCCGATCGTCGCCGCCGTGCAGGGCGCCGCCATCGGCGGCGGATTGGGTCTTGCGGTGTCCGCCGATTTCCGCGTCACCTGCCCGGAAGCGCGTTTCTCCGCGAACTTCACCAAGCTCGGCTTCCATCCCGGCTTCGGCCTGACGACGACGCTGCCCGAACTGATCGGCAAGAACAACGCCGAGCTGATGTTCTACACCAGCCGCCGGGTCACCGGCGAGGAAGCCGTGAAGTGGGGCCTCGCCAACGAGCTGGTGCCGCAGGACCAGGTCAAGGCGGCCGCCATGAAGCTCGCCGGCGAGATCGCCGAATGCTCGCCGCTCGGCCTGCTCTCCACCCGCGCCACGATGCGCGCAGGATTGGCCGATCGCGTCATGGCCGCGACCAATCACGAGCTCGCCGAGCAGACCCGGCTGCGCGCGACGGAGGATTTCAAGGAAGGCGTGAAGGCCACGGAAGAGCGGCGCGCGGCGAATTTTAAGGGGCGGTGATCACGGCGGCGCTAGCCGTATCACTCCACCGCGACCACAACCTCCCCTGTCATCCCCGCGAACGCGGGGATCCATAACCACAGGGAGAAGTTGTGGCGCAACCTGGTCACTCCGCGTCTTCGCCAAACCGCTCCCTGTGGCTATGGGTCCCGGATCTGCGCGCGCTTAGGGCGCGCTTGTCCGGGACGACAGCGGCCGTTTTAGCGGCTTACTTTTTACCCACCACCAGCGCATCGACGATCGTCACGCCCTGCCCCTCGGCGTGCACCAGCACCGGGTTGAGCTCGATCTCCGCGATCTCCGCTGCGTGCCGTGCGGCGAGCACGGAGATGTCGGCGATCAACCGCGACAAAGCCGCAACGTCCGCCTTCGCCGCCCCGCGAAATCCGTTCAGCAGCGGCGCCGCCTTCAAGCTAGCCAGCATCGCGCCCGCCTCCTCCGTGCTCACCGGCACGGGGCGGTAGACGACGTCGCGGAACAGCTCGGTGGTGATGCCGCCGAGACCGACCATCACCATGGGACCGAACGTCTCGTCGGTCATCGTGCCGACGATGATCTCGACACCGCGCTTTGCCATCGGGCCGACCAGCACGCCTTGAATGGTCGCCCCAGGCTGGTGCTTGCGCGCATTGTCCAGCAGCGCCTCGAATGCCAGAAACACCTCGCCCTTGGTGGTGATGTTGACGCGCACGCCGCCAACTTCGCTCTTATGGGCGATATCAGGCGACTGGATCTTCATCGCCAGGGGAAAGCCGACGCGGGCGACGGCTTCGTCGAGCTCGCTCTTGTCTCTCACCAGCACCTCATCCGGCAGTGCAATGCCGGCGGCGCGGAGCAACGACTTGCTGTCGGCCTCGGACAGGATCGGTGATTTCAGATGCGCAGAAAGGTCGCGCGCCGTCAGCCGCGTCGCGTCCGCAGGTGGCGGCAGCTTGAAACTGGCGTAGTCGACGAGCCGACGCATCGCGACGCCGACATGGGTGAGGCCCGAGAGCACCACGACGCCGGATTTGGCGAGCTCACGGCGGGCGAAGTCGGACGGCACCGTGTAGGAATAGAACACCACCGGCTTGTGCTGTGCCGATAGCACCGGCGTCAGCTCCTCTTCCTTGAAGGGCTTGCGCACCTCGCTCGACAGCGAGAGCACGACCAGAATCGCATCGACCTCGTCCGAGGCGGTGAGGACGTCGACGCTCTTCTGCAAGCCGCCGGAGGTGACGCCTTGCGCGGTGACGTCGATCGGGTTGCGCGCCGTGCCATAGGACGGCATCAACTGCTTGATCCCCGCCTGGACCTTTTCGGACAGCTCCGGCACCTGCAAGCCTTGCAGCGCCACCGTATCAGCGCCCCAGATGCCGGCACCGCCCGAAACGGTGACGACGGCAACGCGATCGCCCTTCGGCAGCGGATTGCTGGCGAGCACCGCCGCGGTCGTCAGCGCTTCGTCCAGATCGTTGGAGACGATGAAGCCGTATTTGGCGAACACCGCGTCATAGGCCGCCGACCAGCCGGCCATGCTCGCGGTGTGCGAGGCCGCCGCGCGCTGGCCTGCGCCGGAGCGTCCGACCTTTGTCACGATCACCGGCTTCTTCATCTCCGCAGCGCGCCGGGCGGCGACCAGAAATTTGTCGACGTCGCGGATGCCTTCGATGAACAGCAGGATCACCTCGGTCGAGGAATCCTGCACCATGTAATCCAGGAACTCGCCGGCGCCGAGATCGGATTCATTGCCGGTGCTGACGACGTAACTGACAGCGATTCCGAGGGCCCGCGCGCGATGATAATAGGCAAAACCGATGCCGCCGCTTTGCGCGACGATGCCGATCCGTTTGGTCGTCGCGACGAGCGGCACCACACCTGGCTTGACATCGACGGCCGGACTGAACGTCGCCGCCACGCGCTGCACCTGGCTGAAGAAGCCCTCGGCGTTCGGCCCGGATATCCGCATGCCGGTGCGCCTCGCCAGCGCTGCGATCGCATCTTGCATCGCCGCGCTGTCGCCGCCCTCCTCGGCGAATCCGGAGGAGATGATTACTGCATTCTTGACGCCGGCGGCAGCGCATTGCTCGAGCGCGGACAGGACGGCACGGGCCGGGATGATGATGACTGCGAGGTCGATCGGCGCGCCGATGTCGCCGATCGATCTGTAACAGGCGAGCCCGTCGATATCCGCGTAGTTCGGGTTCACCGGATAGATCGTCCCGGGATATTCGTTCTTGCGCAGCATGGACAAGAGCCGCCCCGGGATCTTCTCGTGATCGCGCGAGGCGCCGATCAGCGCGATGCTGGCGGGCGCAAAGAAGCTGTCGAGCGGATGCGGCATGGGTGGGCGTTTCCATATTGCGCTTCATAAACCCGCCGCAAGCTCTCACCCCGTCATCCTGAGGTGCGAGCCGCGCGGTGCGCAGCACCGTGCAGAGAGCCTCGAAGGATGAACGGCCCCGCCGGTGGCCCTCGCCCTTCGAGGCTCGCCGAAAAGGCGAGCACCTCAGGGTGACGGATAACGGTCGAGGGATCAACTGACGCGGAACGTCACCCCGCCCAGCAAGAACTCATTGTCCGCCACTGCAACCCCCCGCGCCTTCGCGGCATGCAGCACGCTCGCCCGATCCGCGACCCGAAACTCCAGCGCGCTCATGATCTCGATGGCGCCTTTCACGAAGCGGAAGGTCGCATTGGGCAGTTTCAGCTCGGCACCTTCAGGCGCAACGCCAATGATCTTGCCCCAGTGCTCCGCGAGACCTTGCGGATCCGGGCTCTGCATCTCCACGCCGGTCAGCGCCTGCGTCACGTCCTTGCGGATGAATTTTTGCCAATCCGGCCCCGCCGGCGGATATGGCCCCAAAATATCGTCGCTGCCTTCGGTGTGGTTGAACTCGATGAAGGCGGCGCGGCAGTCGCGGGGGTGAAGTTGGACGCCGTGATAGGGCGCGTGGTCGATCATGTTGGCGGTGCGCACGCCCATCGCGTTGGCGTTGCGGCCACGCTCGTCGGGATCATTGCAGCAGAAGATCGCCATGTAGCCGCCGCGGCCGCCGGTCTTCTCGATGAAGCGGCCGGCCGTGGTACCGCCCTTGAAGGGTGCCACCACCTCCAGCATGATCGTGTCGACTGGGAGCAGCGCATTCTCCAGGCCGTATTTCGCGACATTGCCGTCGCGGTAGCACACGGCGAGGCCCATGATCTCCGCGATGTCGGAGATGACGGGCGCGAGCTGCGGCGCAACCAGGCAGATCTGCCGCAGCCGCATATAGGGCGCCATGGTCAAGCGCCCCTGAAGGTCGGCTTGCGCTTCTCGACGAAGGCCTTTGCGGCTTCCTTGTGGTCCTCGGTGTCGCCGCAGCGGGTGTGGTGGATCGCCTCGCCGTCGAAGCAATCCTCCAGCGCCAGATGCTCGGCATTGTTGATGTTGCGCTTGATGAAGCCGAGCGCGATCGACGGCCCTTGCGCCAGCGACAGTGCCAGCTCGTGGGCCGCGGCGTCGATCTCGGCATCGGGCACGACCTTGGTCACCATGCCGATCGCATGCGCTTCCTTCGCGGTGAGCACCGGCGACATCAGATAGAGTTCGCGCGCCCGCGCGCTGCCGAGCAGCTGGGTGAGAAAATAGGTACCGCCGTAATCGCCGGAGAAGCCGACCTTGGCGAAGGCCGTGGTGATCTTGCAGGATTCCGAGGCGATACGGAGGTCGCAGGAGAGCGCCATCGACAGGCCCGCGCCGGCCGCGGCGCCGTCGAGCTGCGCCACCACAGGCTTCGGCATCTGGTGCAGGATGCGCGAGACCTCCATGCCGCGGCGCAAATTCGCAAGCTTCTGCTCGAACGGCAGCGGCGCGCGGCCCGCGGCCATCGACTTGACGTCGCCGCCGACGCAGAACGAGCCGCCGGCCCCCTTGAACAGCACCGCGCGCACCTCGGGATCATCGGCTGCGCGCCGCGCTGCCTCGACCAGCCCGGCCACCATCTCGGGGTTGAGCGCGTTCTTCCGCTCGGGCCGGTTCATAGTGATGGTGAGCAGCCCGCCTTCGAGCTTTTGCAGGACCATGTCGTTGCTCATAGGGCGTCTCCCTTGTTGTTGTTTTGCTCCGTCGTTCCGGGGCTCGCGAAGCGAGAACTCTGGTGCGCAATTGCGCACCGTAGGTCGCTTCGCGCCCCGGGATGACCTCGTGACTTACGTCACGCCGTCACTTCTTCACCAGCGGGCAGCGCGACTGCTCCAGCGACTGGAACGCCTCGCTGCCGGGTACGGTGGCGAGCAGCTTGTAGTCGTCCCAGCGGACCTTCGATTCCGACGGCTTCTTCACCTCGAACAGGTACATGTCGTGGATCATGCGGCCGTCCTCGCGGATCTTGCCACCCTTGGCGAAGAAGTCGTTGATCGGCGTCTCCTTCATCACCTTCATGACAGTCGCTGCATCGGTCGTGCCGGCCGCCTTCACCGCCTTCAGGTAATGCGTGACGGAGGAGTAGACGCCGGCCTGCGCCGAGGTCGGCGGCCGCTTCACGCGCTCCTGAAAGCGCCTCGAGAATGCGCGCGTGTCGTCGTTGAGATCCCAGTAGAAGGCTTCTGCGAGCAGCAGGCCCTGCGCGGTCTCCAGACCGATCGAGTCGATGTCGGTGACGAAGGCGAGCAGCGGCGAGACCTTCTGGCCGCCCTTGGTGATGCCGAACTCGGCCGCCTGCTTGATCGCGTTGACGGTGTCACCGCCGGCATTCGCAAGCCCGATCACCTTGGCCTTGGAGGCCTGGGCCTGCAGCAGGAACGAGGAGAAATCCGACGTGTTGAGCGGATGGCGCACGCTGCCGAGCACCTTGCCACCGGTCTTGGTGACGACGGCACTGGTGTCCTTTTCCAGGTCCTGGCCGAAGGCGTAATCGGCAGTGAGGAAGTACCAGCTGTCGAGGCCAGACTTCACGGCCGCAAGGCCGGTCACGTTGGCCTGGCCGTAGGTGTCGAACACGTAGTGGATGGTATAGGGACCGCAGGCCTCGTTGGTGAGACGGATCGAGCCCGGGCCGTTGAAGATGATGATCTTGTTGCGCGCTTTGGCGATCTCGCCGGCCGCAAGCGCGGTGGCGGAGGCCGCGACGTCGTAGATCATCTCGACGCCCTGATTGTCGAGCATGTCGCGGGCGATGTTGGCGGAAAGATCGGCCTTGTTCTGATGGTCGGCCGCCAGCACCTGGATCTTGCGCCCCAGCACCTCGCCGCCGAAATCCTCCACGGCCATCTTGGCCGCGGTCTCGCTGCCGGGTCCGGTGATGTCGGCATAGAGGCTCGACATGTCGAGGATGCCGCCGATCTTGAGAGGTGGCTTGTCCTGGGCCTGCGCGGCGGCGCTCGCACTGAGGGCAAACGCGGCGGCAAAAATGCCCGACAAAATTGTCTTCATGGAAAACGATCTCCCTTATCGCGCCGTACTCTGATGGCGGCTTGGTTATTGCTCTTGGCGAAAGCTGTTGCCGCAATCATGCCGCATGCGCAAGTGCCCAGCAAGCGCAGGTGCGAAGAGGCCGCATGCTGCGGCGCGCGATTTCCGCAAAGCGGAATGGCTAGAAGGCGCAAGATGTTTCCACGCGAGGGCGAAAACAAAACAATGGCGATGCGAGGCAATAGCGACGCATCACGCGAACTGCCGTAGGGTGGGCAAAGGCGCGCTCTTCGCGCCGTGCCCACGAGTCGGCGCGACGAGCAAAAGACGTGGGCACGCTTCGCTTTGCCCACCCTACGAGAGCCTTCGCGGTTCGCCACGTTTGCGTTACAACTCGCACACAACGCAACCTCTCCGGGCAACGTGATGCGACTGCTTCATCTCACCGTCGCAATTCTTCTCATCGCGGGTCGCACCGCGTTCGCGACGCCGTGCCAATTCGAAGCACAAGGCGAAGGCCGTGTCGCTGCGGTCGTCGATGCGCGCAGCGTTCGTCTCGACGATGGCCGCGAGATCCGCCTCGCAGGCATCGAGACGACGGCGACGACGAAGCAGGCACTGACATCACTGCTCGCCGGCCGGGACGTTACACTCCGCGGTAGCGACGACACGCCCGACCGCTATGGCCGGCAAAGCGCGCTGGTCTTCATTGGCGAGAGCGACACCTCCGTGCAGGCCATGCTGCTCGCCCAGGGCGACGCCATGGTCTCCGCCGAAATCACGGACAAGGACTGCGCGGCGGCCCTGATGACGTCGGAGGCCGAGGCGCGGCGCCAAAAAAAGGGCAGCTGGGCTGACCCGTCGGCCATAAAAAACGCGGAAAGTTCGGACGATATTTTGGCGGGGATCGGGCGCTTTGTGGTGGTCGAGGGTAAAGTCCTGTCGGTCCGGCAAGCTGGGGCAATGACCTACCTCAACTTCGGACGAAACTGGACACGTGGCTTTGCCGTGACTATTTCAAAGCGCACGCTGCCGGCGTTCGAAGGCGCTGGAATCACCCTTAAGTCTTTGGAAGGTCAGCGTATTCGAGTCCGGGGCTGGGTCGAGGGAAGTACGGGGCCGCGGATCGATGTGCGTCTCTTGGGACAGGTTGAATTGCTGGGCGCAAACGAGCCTACTGGGGTAAAGCCATAACGGCCGGGCACGGGTTAGACGACGTGAATGGGGTGCTAGAACGGCACGGACTGGGCGATTGCCGCCGCCTGCGGGCTGCGCCGGCCGTGCTTTGCCTCGTGCTGGGTACGGCCCTCGCCGGCTGTGGCGACATGGGCCGGTTCCAGGCTGCCGCGACCCCGCCGACCGTTGCGATGCCCAAGCCGAAGCCGGCCGTCGCGCAGACCCCCGCCACCGAAAAGGAGCACGAGCGCATCCTGGCGAGCTACGGCGGCACCTACGACGATCCCAGGCTCGAATCGCTCGTCAGCAAGACCGTCGACCGGCTGGTCGCGGCGTCCGATCGTCCCGACCAGGGCTACAAGGTCACCATCCTCAATTCCGGCGCGGTGAACGCCTTCGCGCTGCCGAACGGCCAGCTCTATGTCACGCGCGGACTTCTCGCGCTGGCGAGCGACACCTCGGAATTGTCCTCCGTGCTCAGCCACGAGATGGCGCACGTGCTGTCCAAGCACGCCGCGATGCGCGAGGACCAGGCGCGCCAGGCCGCGATCGTTACCCGCGTCGTCACCGACATGAGCAACGATCCTGACCTCACCGCGCTCGCGCTGGCCAAGACCAAACTCACCATGGCGAGCTTTTCGCGCAAGCAGGAGTTCGAGGCCGACGGCATCGGCGTCAGCATTTCCGCCAAGGCGCATTTCGATCCTTACGGTGCGGCACGCTTCCTTTCGGCGATGGAGCGCAATGCCGAGCTGAAGGCCGGCAAGAGCTCGCTCGATCCGCGGGCGCAAGACTTCACCTCGTCGCATCCGGCGACCCCGGAGCGCGTGCAGAACGCGCAGACCATTGCGCGGCAATATACTGCGCCTGAAGGCGCCGAGCGCGACCGCGAGACCTATCTCGCTGCGATCGACAACCTCGTCTACGGCGAAGACCCCAGCGAGGGTTTCGTCCGCGGCCGCCGCTTCCTGCATCCGAAGCTCGGCTTCACCTTCCAGGCGCCGGACAATTTCACGCTCGACAACACCGCCCAGGCCGTGATCGGCGTGCGCGAGGGCGGCGCACAGGCGATGCGTTTCGACGTGGTACGCGTGCCGGCCGAGCAGTCGCTCGGCGACTACCTCAACTCCGGCTGGATGGAGGGCGTCGAGAAGGCGTCCACCGAAGACATCACCATCAACGGCTTCCCGGCTGCGTCCGCCGCCGCCAAGGGCGACCAGTGGCAGTTCAAGGTCTACGCGCTGCGCTTCGGCAGTGACGTCTATCGCTTCATCTTCGCGGCCCGGCAGAAGTCGACCGAGAGCGAGCGCAACGCGCGCGAGACCGTCAATTCGTTCCGCCGCCTGACGCTCGACGAGATCCAGGCCGCCCGTCCGCTCCGCATCAAGGTCATCACCGTGCAGCCCGGCGACACCGTGGAGTCGCTCTCCCACCGCATGGCCGGCGTCGATCATCCCGCCGAGCGTTTCCGGGTGCTGAACGGGCTCGATCGCACCGCGCAGGTGAAGGTGCGCGATCGCGTGAAAATCGTGGCGGATTGACGTGCGCTAAGCGCACGTCATCCGGGGCGCGCTCGAGCAGCGAACCCGGGATCTCGTCCCGCAAACTCCGCCGTCGTCCCGGACAAGCGCAAGCGCAGATCCGGGACCCATAGCCACAGGCCGCAGTTTGGCGAACATTCGGAGTTGCCAGCTTGCTCCATAACCCCTTCCTGGGGTTATGGGTCCCGGCGTTCGCCGGGACGACACCTTTTATGTGGCGGCGGCGCGAGCCCTATCGCCCCGCGTCCATGTCGCCCGCCTCGCGCTGGCCGCTGAGCCAGAGCGCCAGCAGCGTCCAGAACGCGCCGGACAACAGATACGCACCCGAGGCGATGACGCCGAGATTGGTGGCGAGCAGCAACGCGACCAGCGGCGCGAAGCCGGCACCGAACAGCCAGGCCATGTCCGAGGTCAGCGCGGACGCCGTGTAGCGATAGGCCTGCTTGAAGTTCGAGGCGATCGCGCCGGAGGACTGGCCGAACGACAGGCCGAGCAGGATGAAGCCGATCACCATGTAGATGGTCTCGCCGAACGCGCCGGCATCGAGCAGCTGCGGGGCAAAGCCGCTGTAGATCGCGATCGCGATCGCCGATCCCATCAGCAGCGACTTGCGACCGACGCGGTCGGCGATGACGCCGGACAGCACGATCGCGCCGACGCCGAACACGGCGGCGACGATCTCGATGATCAGGAAGCGCACCGGGCTTTCGCGGGTGAATAGGAACACCCAGGACAGCGGAAACACCGTGACCATGTGGAACAGCGCAAAGCTCGCCAGCGGCGCGAACGCCCCCAACATGATGTTCTGGCCTTCGCTCGCGACGGTGTCGGAGATGCGCGCGGGCTGCAATTCGCGGGTCTCGAACAGCGAGGAATATTCCTCCGTCGTCACCATGCGCAGGCGCGCGAACAGCGCCACGACGTTGATGGCAAAGGCGACGAAGAACGGATAGCGCCAGCCCCAGTCGAAGAAATCGTCGGCCGAGAGGTTGCCGGCGAAATAGGCGAATAGCGCGCTCGCCACGATCAGCCCGAGCGGGGCGCCGAGCTGCGGCACCATCGCGTACCAGCCGCGCTTGGAGGGCGGCGCGTTCAGCGCCAGCAGCGAAGCCATGCCATCCCAGGCGCCGCCCCAGGCCAGACCCTGCGCGATGCGCGCCAGCGCCAGCAGCCAGATCGCGGCAACGCCGATGTCGTGATAGCCGGGCAGGAACGCGAGCGCGACCGTGGCGGTGCCGAGCAGGAACAGCGCCGAGATCAGCTTGGCAGTCTTGCCGTAGGCACGGTCGACCGTCATGAAAATGACGGTGCCGATCGGCCGGGCCATGAAGGCCAGCGCGAAGATCATGAAAGAATAGAGGGTGCCGGTCAGCTCGCTCGCGAACGGGAACACCAGGCGCGGGAACACGATCACCGAGGCGATCGCGAAGACGAAGAAGTCGAAGAATTCCGAGGTGCGGCCGATGATGACGCCGATGGCGATCTCGCCGGGACTGGCCTGGTCGTGGCCGTGCTCGCCCGTGTGGAGGTCTGCCATTGCGGGGGTCTGTGCCGTCGCCATTCGTGCGCCCTTAACGTCCTGAAAACCAAAGCCGACCGCCTGGCGGGCGCCGGGCAATCTGGCCTTCTCTGACCCAACATTCCGCACTGCAACATTGGACAAATTGTCCAATGTCCGGATTGTTGCGCCGCAGCTACCCGTTGGCCCCGCAAAAGAAACTCATTCTCAAAGGCTCGGCCCGTGTCTCGTCTCAAGATCCTGGCGCTACTACCTCTGGCTGCTGCATTGAGCGGCTGCGACTACGTCGTGCTGGCGCCAGCCGGCGATATCGCTGCCCAGCAGCGCGACCTCGTCATCATCTCCACCGTCCTGATGCTCCTGATCGTCGTCCCCGTGATGGCGCTGACGGTGCTGTTCGCCTGGCGCTATCGCCAGTCCAACACGGCCGCTCGCTACGAGCCGGAATGGGACCACTCGACCAAGCTCGAGCTGGTGATCTGGTCGGCGCCGCTGCTGATCATCGTCTGCCTGGGCGCGCTGACCTGGATGGGCACGCATCTGCTCGACCCCTATCGCACGCTCGGCCGCATCCATGCCGACCGCGCCGTGGACCAGTCCAAGGCCCCGCTCGAGGTCGACGTCGTCGCGCTCGACTGGAAGTGGCTCTTCATCTACCCGGATTACGGCATCGCCACCGTCAACGAGCTCGCCGCACCGGTCGACCGTCCGATCAAATTCCGCATCACCGCGTCCTCGGTGATGAACTCGTTCTACATCCCCGCGCTTGCCGGCCAGATCTACGCGATGCCGGGCATGGAGACGAAGCTCCACGCGGTGGTGAACCACGCCGGCACGTACAAGGGCTTCTCGGCGAACTACAGCGGCGCCGGCTTCTCCGGCATGCACTTCAACTTTAGGGGACTCGACGACAAGGGTTTTGACGCCTGGATCGCCAGCGCCAAATCCGCTGGCGGCTCGCTCGGCCGCGCCGAATATCTCCAGCTCGAAAAGCCCAGCCAGAACGAGCCGGTGCGCCGCTACGGCACGATCGACTCCGATCTCTACCGTCTGATCCTCAACATGTGCGTCGAGACCGGCAAGATGTGCCAGAGCGAGATGATGGCGATCGACGCCAAGGGCGGCAACGGCCATCAGGGCCTGAACAACACCCTGCCGCTCACTTACGACAAATACGCCCGCCGCGGCACCCCGCTCGGGCCGGAGCCGACCTTCGTGGCCGGCACCTGCACGCCCGATGCGCCGCAGGGCAAGACCACGGCGTCGATCACGGCTCCCGTCGACACGGCGCCGCTGCTCGGCGCCGGCCTGAAGCGGCCGAGCTTCGCGCCGCTCAAGTCCTCGTCCTTCTTCCTCGGACTGCGTCCGAAGTCAGACTCCTAAAGAGATCCCCGCATGTCTCCTGATCTTCTCAAGCTCATCTTCGGCCGGCTCGGCTTCGAATCGCTGCCGCTGCACGAGCCGATCGTCGTCGGCACTTTCGCGGTGGTCGCGCTCGGCGGCGCCGCGCTGCTCGGCGGCCTCACCTATTTTCGCCTCTGGGGTTATCTGTGGCGAGAATGGTTCACCACCGTGGACCACAAGCGCATCGGCATCATGTACATGATCCTCGGCATCGTGATGCTGCTGCGCGGCTTCGCCGATGCGCTGATGATGCGCGGCCAGCAGATGCTCGCCTTTGGCGGCTCCGAAGGCTATCTCAACGCCCATCACTACGATCAGGTCTTCACCGCCCACGGCGTGATCATGATCTTCTTCGTGGCGATGCCGCTGGTGACCGGCCTGATGAACTATGTCGTGCCGCTCCAGATCGGCGCGCGCGACGTGTCGTTCCCGTTCCTGAACAATTTCAGCTTCTGGATGACGGTCGGCGGCGCAGTGCTGGTGATGGCTTCGCTGTTCATCGGCGAATTCGCCCGCACCGGCTGGCTGGCTTATCCACCGCTGTCGAACATCGGCTACAGTCCCGATGTCGGCGTCGACTATTACATCTGGGCGCTGCAGGTCGCCGGCGTCGGCACGACGTTGTCAGGCATCAACCTGATCTGCACCATCGTCAAGCTGCGGTGTCCCGGCATGACCATGATGAAGATGCCGGTCTTCACCTGGACTTCGCTCTGCACCAACGTCCTGATCGTCGCCTCTTTCCCGGTTCTGACCGTCGTGCTCGCGCTGCTCTCGCTCGACCGCTACGTCGGCACCAACTTCTTCACGAACGATTTCGGCGGCAGCCCGATGATGTACGTGAACCTGATCTGGATCTGGGGTCATCCCGAAGTCTACATCCTGGTTCTCCCGGCGTTCGGCATCTTCTCGGAGGTGACCTCGACCTTCTCCGGCAAGCGGCTGTTCGGCTACACTTCGATGGTCTACGCCACGGTCGTCATCACCATCCTGTCGTACCTGGTCTGGCTGCATCACTTCTTCACGATGGGCTCGGGCGCCAGCGTCAACTCGTTCTTCGGCATCACCACGATGATCATCTCGATCCCGACGGGCGCGAAGATGTTCAACTGGCTGTTCACGATGTATCGCGGCCGTATCCGCTACGAGCTGCCGATGATGTGGACGATCGCCTTCATGCTGACCTTCGTGGTCGGCGGCATGACCGGCGTGCTGCTGGCGGTGCCGCCGGCCGACTTCGTCCTGCACAACAGCCTGTTCCTGATCGCGCACTTCCACAACGTCATCATCGGCGGCGTGGTGTTCGGTGCCTTCGCCGGCATCTCCTACTGGTTCCCGAAAGCGTTCGGCTTCAAGCTCGATCCGTTCTGGGGCAAGCTGTCGTTCTGGTTCTGGGTCACCGGCTTCTACCTCGCGTTCATGCCGCTCTATGTGCTCGGCTTGATGGGCGTGACCCGCCGCCTGCGCGTGTTCGACGATCCGTCCTTGCAGATCTGGTTCGTCATCGCCGCGATCGGGGCCTTCCTCGTCCTCCTCGGCATCCTCTGCATGCTGATGCAGTTCGCCGTCAGCTTCCTCAGGCGCGAGCAGCTCAAGGACGTCACCGGCGATCCCTGGGACGCGCGCACGCTGGAATGGGCGACCTCCTCGCCCCCGCCGGACTACAACTTCGCCTTCACCCCCGTCGTTCACGACAATGACGCGTGGTGGGACATGAAGAAGCGCGGCTACCAGCGTCCGCTCACCGGGTTCAGGCCGATCCACATGCCCAGCAGCACCGGCACCGGCATCATCCTCGCCGGCCTCGCCACCGCAATGGGTTTTGGTTTGATCTGGTACATCTGGTGGCTGGCCGCCGCGAGCTTCGCCGCGATGCTGGTCGTCGGCATCGGTCACACCTTCAACTATCACCGCGACTTCGACATTCCGGCTGAAGACGTCATCCGGACCGAGGACGCGCGCACCAAACTGCTCGCCGGAGCCAAGTAAATGACTGTCGCTGTCAATCCCTCCCAAACCGGCGAGCCGGTCTTCTATCTCGCCGAAGAGCATCCGCATCCGGAAGGCTGGAGCACTTCGCTCGGCTTCTGGATCTATCTGATGAGCGACTGTCTCATCTTCGCGATCCTGTTCGCCACCTTCGGCGTGCTCGGCGGCAACTACGCCGCAGGCCCCGCGCCGAAGGACTTGTTCGACCTGAACCTGGTCGCGGTGAACACCTCGATGCTGCTGCTGTCGTCGATCACGTATGGTTTTGCCATGCTGACCATGCAGCAGAACAAGGTCGCGCAGACGCAGGTCTGGCTGGCGATCACCGGCCTGTTCGGCCTCGCCTTCATCGGCATCGAGCTCACCGAGTTCGCTCACATGATCCATGAAGGCGCCACGCCCCAGCGCAGCGCCTTCCTGTCGGCGTTCTTCACCCTGGTCGGCACCCACGGCCTCCACGTTTCCTGCGGCCTGATCTGGCTGGTGACGCTGATGGTGCAGGTCCAGAAGTTCGGCCTGATCGAGGCCAATCGCCGCCGCCTGATGTGCCTGTCGATGTTCTGGCACTTCCTCGACGTGGTCTGGATCGGCGTCTTCACCTTCGTCTATCTCCTGGGAGTTCTGCGATGAACACCGATACCCATGCCGCGCACGCGGACGATCATCACCACGAAGGCGGCCACGCCCACGGCTCGTTCTCGACCTATATGCTCGGTTTCGTGCTCTCGGTCGTGCTGACCGCGATCCCGTTCTGGCTGGTGATGAGCGGCGCACTGCCGAGCAAGCAGATCACCGCGCTGGTCATCATGGCCTTCGCGGTCGTGCAGATCGTCGTGCACATGATCTACTTCCTGCACATGAACACGACGTCCGAGAACGGCTGGAGCATGATGGCGCTGATCTTCACCATCGTGATGGTGGTGATCGCGCTGTCGGGTTCGCTGTGGGTGATGAGCCACCTCAACAGCAACATGATGCCGATGCACCAGATGAGCGGAATGAAGTGAGCGAGGTCAGGACCGTGACAAGCAAGGCGAGCGGCGCGCACGGCAAGGCTACGCATCCCTCCCTGTGGCTCACGGTCCTCTCGCTGACGGCCTTTGTTCTTCTGATCGCACTCGGCGTCTGGCAGATCGAGCGCCGGGCCTGGAAGCTGGCGCTGATCGACCGCGTCGAGCAGCGCGTCCATGCCCCGGCCCAGCCGGTCCCGTCGCCCGAGTCATGGCCTGCGGTTTCCAGGGCAAATGACGAATACAGGCATGTCAGCGTCACCGGCCGCTTCCTGCATGACCGCGAGACGCTGGTCCAGGCCGTCACCGAGGAAGGCCCGGGCTATTGGGTGCTGACACCGCTCCAGCGCAACGACGGCACGCAGGTCCTGGTCAACCGCGGCTTCGTGCCGTCCGAGCGGCGCGACGCATCGACGCGCCGGGACGGCAATCCGGACGGCCAGGTCGAGATCACCGGCCTGCTCCGCATCACAGAGCCGAAAGGCGGATTCCTCCGGAACAACGTGCCCCAGCACAACCGCTGGTATTCGCGCGATGTCGCCGCGATTGCGACGGCCCCTGGTCTGCACGATGTCGCACCGTTCTTCGTCGATGCCGATGCCGGATCACAATCCGGCAGCGGGCCGATCGGCGGATTGACCGTGGTCACCTTTCCCAATAACCACCTGATCTACGCGCTGACGTGGTTCGCCCTGGCTTTCATGCTGGCGGGTAAACTCTTCGTCACATTCGGCGGCGGGCTGTTCCGCCGCAAACGCTTCGTCCACGAACCGGCCGGCGGCTCCGATGCCGTCGCCCGCAGGACGGGATCAGATGCTGGAACGATCGTCGAGCCGACCTAACGACGGGAAGACGCTTTCCCAGACACTTGCGCATGGCGGGCTGGCCGTCACGCTGCAATCGCAGGCCGACGCGCGCAGCGAGCTGATCGGCACGACACCGACCGACGACGAGACGAACCGCAAGAACATGGCGCTGCTGATCCAGCTGCGCTGGACCGCGGTGGTCGGCCAGATCGTGACCATCGGCGGCGTGCATTTTGGGCTCGGCATTCCCCTGCCGCTGGAGCGGATGGGCGCGGTGATCGGCGCGCTGGTGCTCCTCAACGTCTCCAGCCTCGTCTGGGTGCGCCACCGCGCCGCGATCACCAACAACGAGCTGCTGGTCGCCTTGATGCTGGACGTCGCCGCGCTGACCGCGCAGCTCTACCTCTCTGGCGGCGCCACCAATCCCTTCACCTCGCTGTTCCTGCTGCAGGTGACGCTCGGCGCGGTGCTGCTCGATGCCCGCTCGACCTGGTCGCTGGTCGCGCTGACCTGCGCGAGTTTTGTCTGGCTGACGCTGGCATACCGCCCGCTGGATCTGCCGCCCAACCCGCTGAGCGAGACCTATACGCTCACGGTCGCCGGCATGCTGCTGGGCTTCGTCCTCAACGCCGTGCTGCTGGTCGTGTTCGTCACCCGCATCAACAGGAATTTGCGCGAGCGCGACGCAAATCTGGCCGCGCTGCGCCAGCATGCCGCCGAGCAGGATCACATCGTCCGCATGGGCCTGCTCGCCTCCGGCGCGGCCCATGAGCTCGGCACGCCGCTCGCCTCGCTCTCGGTGATCCTCAGCGATTGGCGCCGCATGCCGAATCTTGCCGCCGACCAGGAGCTCGCCGAGGACCTCGCCGAGATGGAGACCTCGCTGCAACGCTGCAAGTCGATCGTGACGGGCATCCTGGTCTCGGCAGGCGAAGCACGCGGCGAAGGCTCATCGCCGACGACGGTGACGGCCTTCGTCACCGCCCTGGTCGACGAGTGGCGCGACGCGCGCTCGGCGCGAACGCTCTACTTCGTCAATACGTTCGGCGCGGACGTTGCCATCGTCTCCGACATCGCGCTGAAGCAGGTCATCTTCAACGTGCTCGACAACGCCTACGAGGTCTCGCGGGAATGGGTCGAGCTCGTCGCCGAGCGCGAGGGCGACAATCTCGTGCTGTCGATCAGCGATCGCGGCCCGGGCTTTGCCCCGGAGATGCTCGCGCAGCTCGGAAAGCCCTATCACTCGAGCAAGGGCCGCGCTGGCGGCGGGCTCGGGCTGTTCCTGGTGGTGAACGTCGTACGCAAGCTCGGAGGCAGCGTGACCGCCGAGAACCACAGGAAGCGCGGCGCCACCGTCCGCCTCACGCTGCCGCTCGCAACGCTCGCGATCGGAGGGAATTTTGACGCCTGACCGTTCGCTCATCGTCGTCGAGGACGATGCCGGCTTTGCGCGCACGCTGAAACGCTCGTTCGAGCGCCGCGGCTATGATGTCGTGCTCGCCGCCTCGATCGAGGACGTGCGGAACGTGCTGGAGGAACGCTCCTTCGGCCACGCCGTCGTCGACCTCAAGCTCGGCGGCGCCTCGGGCCTTGCCTGCGTCGAGCTCCTGCACACGCATGATCCTGATATGCTGATCGTGGTGCTGACCGGCTTTGCCAGCATCTCGACCGCCGTCGAGGCGATCAAGCTGGGCGCCTGCCACTATCTCGCAAAGCCCTCGAACACGGATGATATCGAAGCCGCCTTCAACAAGGCCGAAGGCAACGCCGAGGTCGCACTCGATGCACGGCCGACCTCGATCAAGACGCTGGAATGGGAACGCATCCACCAGACCCTGATCGAGACGGATTTCAACATCTCGGAAGCGGCGCGAAGGCTCGGCATGCACCGGCGCACGCTGGCGCGGAAGCTCGAGAAGCGGCCGGTGAAGTAGCGTCCGTCGTCCCGGCGAACGCCGGGACCCATACCGCGGAATCTGTCGATTGCGATCGGTTGAAGTACCGACCGACGTGTCTTCGCCATTCCGCTCCCTGGGGTTATGGATCCCGGCGCCCGTGCGCAATTGCGCACTAGGCCGGGACGACATCGAGTTTGTTGAAACGACCTTGGCACAAAGCTCCAGTCGTCGTTTCGAACAACGATCCCCAGAAAAGCAAAAAGCCCGGCTGAACAGCCGGGCTTTTGATCTCTTGCGAACGACGCGACGCTTACGCGGCCTCGTCGGCGACGGTGGTGTCGTCGCCATCGGTGTCGTCGGTATCGCCCTCGGCATCCGCCTCGCCTTCGGCGGCTTCGGACTTGGCACCGGTGCGGCGCGGGCTCTTGGCGAGCTGAGCCTCGATCTCCTTGACCGCTTCGGTCTCTGTCGAGTGCTGCACCACCGCGATCTCGCGGGACAGACGATCGAGCGCCGCTTCATAGAGCTGGCGTTCGCTGTAGGACTGCTCCGGCTGCGACTCCGAGCGATAGAGGTCGCGCACGACTTCCGCGATCGCGACGATGTCGCCCGAATTGATCTTCGCTTCGTATTCCTGGGCGCGGCGCGACCACATGGTGCGCTTGACGCGGGCGCGGCCCTTGAGCGTCTCCAGCGCCTTCTTCACCAGCGCCGGCTCGGACAGCTTGCGCATGCCGACATTGGCGACCTTGGCGGTCGGCACGCGCAGCGTCATCTTGTCCTTGATGAAGTTGATGACGAACAGCTCGAGCTTCGCGCCGGCGATCTCCTGCTCCTCGATGGCCAGGATCTGGCCGACGCCGTGAGCGGGATAGACGACGAATTCATTGGCCTTGAAGCCCTGACGCTGGGTCACGACCTTCTTTTCCTCGACCTTCGGCGCAGCGGCCGCCGGCTTCACAGCGGGCTTGGCGGCAGCAACGGGAGCCTTGGCAGGAGCAGCAACGGGAGCCTTCGACGCGGCGGGCTTGGCAGCGGGAGCCTTGGCGGCAACGGGCTTGACAGCAGGCTTTGCAACGGTCGCTTTCGCGGCCGGTTTGGCAGTCTTGTTAGGCATTGCGCTTCTTTTGTTCTTCGAGGACTTTGCAGCCGGCGCCTTCGTCGCGGTCCGACCTTTGGATGCGCTACGGCTGGCCGCGGCGACTTTTTTGGCCTCCTTATGGGAAGCCCTCGCTGAAGTACTCTTTTTACGCGTTTTCTGTGACACAGCCTGCGCGCGGAAACTGCCACGCCCCTGTTCGACATTTGGTTTCACGGGAACCCAGCGGGGCCAACGGGGCTGACAGGGTTCGGCTTAATGTGCCCAATATAGCACATTTCCCGCAAAAATCAATGATTTAGGGGTCTTGAGGGCTGGTTTTCGGCGAAAGCGCCGCTATTAGGGTTAAGTTTGAGCCCGATTCAGTCGCCGGAGCCGGGGTTCGGAGAAAAATATTTCTCGAACTTGCCTTCCATGCCGTCGAATTCCTTGGCGTCGGCAGGTGATTCTTTCTTCTGGGTGATGTTCGGCCAGCTCTTGGCGTAGTCGGCGTTGACCGAAAGCCACTTTTCCAGGCCCGGTTCCGTATCCGGCTTGATGGCGTCGGCGGGGCATTCCGGCTCGCACACGCCGCAATCGATGCACTCGTCCGGGTGGATGACGAGCATGTTGTCACCCTCGTAGAAGCAGTCGACCGGGCAGACCTCGACGCAGTCGGTGTACTTGCACTTGATGCAGTTTTCAGTGACGACGTAAGTCATCCAACGCTCCGAAAAGCTCTTTTAAAAGTCGCGGCTTGCGTAGCGCGGATGGCCCTGCGCTGCAAGGTCGGGAAGGCCCGATCATGACGGCTTTGTGTGTTTGATCGACCAAGAACTGAATTCGAAACGCAATTAATTGCGTTTCGCTTCGCTTAGCTCCTCAAAGAGCACCCGCGCCGCGGCAGCATCGCCACGGCGCTCGCTGAAGCCGGTGACCTTCAACACCCGCACGGTGCGATCGAGCGCGACGGTGATGACGTCGCCGATCTTGATCGCATGCCCAGGCGACTTTTCGCGCTCACCATTGACGCGAACGTGGCCCGACCCGACGAGCTCGGCCGCGGAGGTGCGCGCCTTCACCACCCGCGCATGCCACAGCCATTTGTCGAGGCGCTGCCGCTCGGTCGTCGTGGGATTACTCCTTACGGCCGGACAGCTGCTCTTTCAGCGCGGCGAGCTTGGCGAAGGGCGAGTTCGGATCGGCCGGACGATCGCGCTCGCGCGGATTTGCGCTCGAGGCGTAGGGACGCAGCGACGGACCGCCCTGGCGGTCGCGGCCCTTGTCGCGGTCGCGGCCACGGTTGTCACGGCCCTTGTCGCGATCTCCGCCGAACTTGCCCTTGTCGCGATCGCGGCCCTTGTTGTCGCGATCCTTGCCCTCGAAGCGGCGATTCCTGTCGTCGCGCCCCTCGGGACGCGGCGCGCCTTCGCCACCTTCGCGCGGCTTGCGGAAGTCTCTGCCGCCGTCCCTGCGATGGCCGCCATGACGCTGGCCCGGCTTCGCGCCGTCGGCTGCTTCGCCGGGCGCGGCGCTCGCTGCACCGGGTGCAGCGCCAGCTTCAGCACCGGCCGGCGGACGCTGATGGTGGTGACGCTGGTGGCGATGGCGCTCGTGGCGCGGCTTGCGGTCCTCGTGACGGCCGCCGGGACGCCAGACCTCGATCAGTTCGGGCTCGGCGGGCGTCGCCGCAGCTTCAGGCGCGGCGGCGTCGGGTGACGCGGCGGCTTCGGTTGCGGCCGTCTCGGCCGGAGCGGCTTCGAGGCCGGCAGCCTCGGTGGGCGCAGCGGGCTCTTCCGCCGGCGGCGCAATGCCGGGGGCGTCTTCGGGCGTGACGGGGGCCTCGGGGGAGGCTTCCAGCACGGGCTCGGCTTCCTGAGCCGGCTCGTCCTGCAGCTCCATGCCGGGCGCATCTTCGACGGTGACCGGCTCGGCGACAGCTTCGGTGGCAGCCTCCGCCGGCAGGCCGGCAACGGCCTCCGCCGCGGTCTCGGTCGAGGTCTCTGTCGAGGACTCTGCGCTGCCTTCAGCCGGCGGCGTCTCGGCCGCGACC
>NZ_PTFE01000081.1:0-38383 GCF_002936975.1 Bradyrhizobium sp. AC87j1 | reverse complement strand
GGATTTCACGCCTCTCGCGCCCTTCGCCTCTCCCCGCCTCCGGGTGAGGGGACTCTCCACGAGTCCGGTCCTCAAACGGGCAAATCCGGCGCCCAAATCGGCCTTTTCTCGCCGACTTGTCCCGCCGAAGTCTTGGCGAAGGCGGAAGCTTTTGGCGAAGGCGGATTGACTTCCCGCCGCCCCCTTCTTTATATGCCGCGCGTTCGCGAGATCGGCCGTAGTCGCCGTTCGCGATCCCTGTGGCGGGGTAGCTCAGCTGGTTAGAGCACGGGAATCATAATCCTGGGGTCGGGGGTTCGAGTCCCTCTCCCGCTACCACCTTTCCCCACACTCCTTTAACGTGGTTGGGATAGGCCTTTTCCCCGAGCAAGGCATTTATCCGGCCTGCTATCTCCACGGCTACACCACCTGGGCGAGCTGGATCGCGGAACACAGTCACCGTCTCGACCAGGTCTCTGATGGCTTCTGCGGCCTCTCCGTCGCCCGCACTGGCACCTTCTGCTAGTGCTTCTTCAAGCCGACCGAGTTGATCCTCGTATCGTTTGAGGATGGCCGGATGCAGCGCGACTTCCTTCGGGGCGAGCGGTTCACTCTGCAACTCCTCGGATATCCGCTTTCGTTTGGCATCCAGTGCGGTTGATCGCGGTCCGAGAACAGACGGATCGCCATGCCCTTTTGCGATCGCATCCACCAGTCGTTCGATTTCCCGGTTCAATTGCCCAAGCTGCTGCTCAAGGCGCTGCCGTTTTGCGTTTGCTGTAGCTGCGAGGCGCTTCCGCTCCTCTAGATATGTGCGCACGTACTCCGAAAGAACGTTCGGCGCACGCAATTCGGCCTTTAGCCCGCTGAGGACTGCGCTCTCGACCGTGTCTAAATAGAACGTCTTGGCGTCAGGACACGTGCCACTTTCGGTGGCCGCCGAGCAGCGAATCCGAACGCGCCCCGATTTGTCCCGTCCATTCGTTGCCATACCCGAGCCGCATGAACCGCAATGGAGTAAGCCAGATAGCATCCGACGGGGCCGACGTTGATGGCTGGGGTGGCCGTGGCTGCGCTCCCCTTTGCGTTGCTGGGCAGCTGTGAACAACTCTGGACCGACAATTGCAAGATGCGGCACTTCAGCAATCTGCCAATCACTCCTCGGATTCGGTCGTGACAGGCGCTTTCCCGAGTCGGGATCTTTCACCATCCTGACCTTGTTCCAAACGAGGCGCCCTACATAAAGCTCGTTCTGCAGAATTCCGGCGCCACGCTGAACGTTGCCATTGATAGTTGAAGCATTCCATGCGCGCCCCCGCGGAGGTGATACCCTTTCCTTATTGAGATCGTGTGCGATCTCGCGAGGCGTTCGACCGTCCACGTATTCCTGAAAGATGCGCCGGATCACTTGTGCCTCGGTCTCGAGGACGACCCGCTCGCCGCTTTTTCCGGCAACCGCGGCGTATCCGTATGTCAGGCCACCTCCAGCCAAACCTTGCTTGACCCGCCCTGCCTGGCCACGACGCACCTTGTGAGCGTTGTCTTCACGATAGAGTTGTCCGACCAAGCCGCGAAGGCCGACCAGCACGGTGTTGACAACACCTTCATGAACCGCACGGATCTCGATTCCGAGAAAAGACAGCCGCTTATGGATGCCTGCGAGATCTTCCATGTCGCGAGAAAGACGATCTAGCGCTTCGACGATTACCACGTCAAAGGATCTCTCCCGCGCTTGGTCCAACATCCGAAGAAGGCCTTCGCGTCCCATGACTGAGCCACCCGAACGGGCCCGATCCTCATAGGTGCTGACCACAGTTAAGCATTCGCGCTCGGCATAGCTCTGACAAAGTGAAAGCTGATCCTCAATCGATCTCTCGTTCTGTAGATCGGTTGAGAATCGAGCATAGATCGTCGCTCTTTTCCTTATCGTTTCGCTCGATGAGCTGTCTTTCATGATCTTCCCTCGCGGCCACACGGGCAAGTACTCGCGCGAGACGTAAGATCGCCTTGTCTGGATTCGTCTGCAAGGGAAAGTTGCGATCGGCTTCCCGCACGACCGAACCTTTAGGCCATCGCGCAGCTCAACGAGGTGCACGCACCTGCGCTGGGGCCAGTCGACAAGACGTGGGGGGAACTGATCATTTCGAGCATCCTGCTCGGATGAAAACTAGGTGCAACCGCCGCTATGAGCTCGTCGTGCAATCGGATGCCAAGGCGAAGAAAAAGAGAGGAGCCAATGGCATTGGCATTGCTTGGGCGGAATTGATGCCGCTGGGAAGCGCACGCCCTCTCCATCTACCGAATACCTGAGTGGAAACTCCAGGCCTCGCCAGAGTCGCGAATCAGATCCGTGCCTACTGTGAACAAGCCAGAAGCTCCTCATTGCCCCTCGCGATAAGCGGCGTCAGGCTTGGGTTCGGGGCAGGAGTGGTCGGCACAACGACTGGTTTTCACTTCAGTTTCTTTTTGGTAACTAGCTCAACCGACCAAATCTGGCGGGTGCCTTGCGGGACTTCTCTACGATAAAAGGCAGATCGCCCCGGGCAGTCGCCCAAGGGTGCTAGGTGGCAGCGTTGCAGTACCGCGACGCTGGCGAGCGAAGTGGCGCACGTGATAGGGACAGCGCTTTCCAAGGGCCTCTTCGACGAGCGCCGAGTCACATCGTCATTTAACTCCGCTGGCAGCGCGGAGCCGGTAGTTTCAGAGCTTTAAACAGCGCGGAGAGCCGGCCCGCGCTGCCTCCCCTCTAGACCTGCGGGCTCGGAATACTTCAAAACATTAACAGGTGAGCCATCCCCGCAGGATCTTTCGCCGCTTGTCGAGGAGCGGCCTCAAGTCCTGTTGCCGTTCCTAACTTGGACCGCTTCACGACGGCAGGACATGCCAGCTCGCGCCATCCGCGTTGTGACGAAATGCTGCGGCTGGCCGCATGTGGCCCCAAGGTTTCCGGCGAAGCGGATGCGGCAAAGTAGCGCATTTATCCACCGTCCCCCCGGTGGACATAGGCGCCGAGTCGCATCCGCTGCTTTCTCTCGAACTCGCCAGTTGCGTCTAGTTTTCGCGCCCTACCGGCTGATCGGCGTGATCGAATACTGCACGGTCGAAGAGCCGCACGAGCCGGAGGGCGTGAGGTCATAGCGGCGATCAGTCGCAAACGTGCTGTGGATTGGCTGAGCGTCAATCCGGCGCGTAGCGCCGGTGCGGCTGCCGCTGATCGCAAGCGCGCCGAATGGCTATTGTCCGAGGCGTAAACGTCGATATTGCTGCCGATGGCAAGCGGGCCACATGGCCTTTCGTTTTGTAAACTGCTGCGCAGCTCTGTCAGCTTTCGGTAAGCCAGCCCCGATAAGAAATCGTTGGTTAACGGGGGCGTGGCAGGGACAGCGCATGAGCTGAAGGACCACCATGTGCCGAGTCACGCTTCCGTTAAGCTCATTGCACGGCGGATGCGGCAGGATACTGCCTCATGATGCCCCAGACCGTCAGGCGCCGAGCCGCGTCGGCACTGCTTCCAACTCACGGATTAGTTCTCGTTCCGTCGATTTTGCTCGTTTTGCGAGCGATAAGCTCCCGATCTGCTTCTTGCCGTCACTTCAAGCTGAGTTTGGAGCAGTTAGCTGGGTGGCAGGTACAGCGCTGCCCCTGTGTATGCGTGGGGGACAAGCGCTGAGTCAAGTTCTGCTAAGTTCAACTGGCAGTGCGGGCGGGGTAGGGACAGCGTCTGCTCCAGCGCAACCAAACGACGCCGAGTCGCGTCCGCACTGCTTCCGATAATCATCAGCAACGCTCAGGAGGGAAAGAAACCTTCGTTGAACTGGGCGACTCGCGAATCCTCTGTGCGGAGCCTTCAGGCCTGGACATTTTCGCGGTGTCGCGACTGATGTATGCAAGTTGTTCAACACGGTACAGCCTGACGTCGCGTTTTTGGGCAGCAGGATTTTCAGCAACGCGCGGTCGTGCGTCGGATGGTAATTGATCTCAATCTCCCGATCGAGATCGTCACTACCAACCGTTCGCGAACAGGATGCGCTCGCAATGAGCAGTCGCAACCGCTATCTCAGCTAAGAAGAGCGTCAGCGGGCCCTTGCGATCAATCGTGGACTATCCGCAGCGCTCGACGAATTTCGCTCGGGAGAGTGCAGCGTAGAAAAAGCTGATTGCGGTCGCCAAGGGTCATTTAGAGGCAGTTGACTGCCCGCAGTATCTTGAACTTGTCGACGGTCACACGCTCAAACCCACCGACAGTCCACTGCGGCGCCCGCGGCGCTTTGTGTGGCAGCCTACGTCGGCTCAACGCGGCTCGTCGACAACGTAATATTGGGGTTGCGAACTCGGTAGCGCTATGCGGGGCTAAACCGCGCGCAGCATATTGAGCGGCAAGAAATGCTCAAGGCACTGCTCGGAAAAGGGGCGTCGAGCTCGTAGCCAAGGGCCAACTCCGAGGCGACTTCGTTTGGCGACTTAGCGAAGCGATAACGCGTGCGTACGGAATATTGTGGGACCGAGAACTTTGCGTCTGGTAACGTCAGAAGTTTCGCGCGGCTGCGACCACGCCCATTTCGACAAACCTTGGTATAGGGTTTTGCAGCCCATGCTATATTACCGACTTACCTTTGTAGAGTTGAGCACCGGTTTGGTCGTTTGTACTTTCGATGTCGAACCTGGATCCTTCGATCGACGGGGCGGCGCGAAACCTGAAACTGATACCTTGCTAGAAATAGTTGCGTTCGAATCAGGTGCGAAGACGAGACGCAGGGGGCTTTATCTTTAGAAGGTGCCGACTATTCGAGATCGTGATCGACATCAGAACAGCGGGTCAACATTCATTCGAGCGACGAAGATGGAGAAGCGGACGATTGGGAGTGTTATGCTCAGGAACGCGTGAGCCATTAGAGTAGCCGATAACGCTTCCCTCATACCACGGGCTTAGCGCAGTCGCCGCATTGATGATCGTTGCCGTGCGCGAGTTGCTGGCGAATTTGCATCCCCCATGAAATGCGAGTCGAGATGGCATTTACTGAGCTTTTCATCAGACGTCCGGTATTGTCTATTGTTATCAGTTCCTTGATTTTGCTGATCGGCTTGCGCGCCGCCACCGTACTGCCGATCCGGCAATATCCCAAGCTATCCAATACGGTCGTCACTATCACAACTTCCTATCCTGGCGCCTCCGCCGACCTGATCCAGGGGTTCATCACCACTCCCCTGGAGCAGGCAGCCGCCTCCGCCGAGGGCGTCGACTACATCAGTTCCTCATCGGTGCTCGGTACCTCCACGATCCAAGTCTACATCAAGCTCAATTTCGATCCCAACGAAGCACTCACCGAGGTGCTCTCCAAAGTTAATTCAGTCAAATACTTAATCCCGAAGGAATCAAACGATCCGGTCGTCACTAAGTCGACCGGTCAGACCACAGCTGTCATGTATATCGCCTTCTCCAGCGAGGAACTGGCGGCCAGCGCGATCTCCGACTACCTCACGCGCGTCGTGCAACCCGTTATGTCAACCGTCGACGGCGTCGCAGCGGCAGACATCCTGGGGGGCCAGAGTTTTGCGATGCGGCTATGGCTCGATCCTGGGAAAATGGCAGGGTACGGCGTGTCGCCAGCCGAAGTTTCGGCTGCAATCGCGGCTAACAACTTCCAGGCCGCGGCCGGTCAGACCAAGAGCTATTTCACAATCTCCGACGTCACGGCAAACACGGATCTGCGGAGTGTCGATGATTTCAAGCGCATGATCGTCAAAGCCAATGACGGTGGCTTTGTGCGCATGGAGGACATTGCGGTAATCGAGCTTGCCGCACAGACCGCAGACACTAGCGTCGCAATGAACGGCGAGCACGCGGTCTTTATCGGCGTTCAGGCGAGCCCGCAAGGCAATCCGCTAAACATCGTGCGAGGCGTTCGGGCGCTGTTTCCAGAAATGGAGCGTAACCTGCCGCCGTCACTGAAGATGAAAGTGGCATACGACTCCACCAAATTCATTCAATCGTCGATCGATGAAGTGGAGAAGACGCTCATCGAGGCCGTCGTACTCGTGGTGGTGGTAATCTTTCTATTCCTGGCCTCGCTGCGGTCGGTCATTATTCCTGTGATCACTATTCCGTTGTCGCTCGTTGGTGTCTGCAGCATGATGCTGGCGCTGGGGTTCTCATTCAATCTCCTGACTCTCCTTGCGATGGTTCTCGCGATCGGCCTCGTGGTCGATGACGCGATCGTGGTGGTGGAGAACATTCATCGCCATTTAGACGAAGGTGTGCCGCCCCCACAGGCTGCTATAAGGGGCGCGCGCGAGATCGTCGGCCCCGTTATATCCATGACGATTACCTTGGCTGCGGTGTATGCCCCAATCGGATTTCTCGGCGGCCTCACTGGTGCGCTGTTCCGCGAGTTCGCGTTTACGCTTGCGGGAGCGGTGATCGTATCGGGCGTGATCGCTTTGACGCTGTCGCCGATGATGTGCTCGCTCTTCCTGAGGCGCGCTGACGGGGGGCGGTTTGCAAAATTTGTGAACCGCGGGCTCAGCGCCGCGATACGATGGTACGGCCACAAGCTCGACCGCTCGCTCGACTATCGTCCGATTACCGGCCTGTTTGCGCTGACTATGCTGGGCCTCGTCGGTTTTCTCTATATGCATACTTCCAAGGAACTCGCACCCGAGGAGGATCAAGGTATCGTATTCGCTCTAACCAAGGCGCCGAAATACGCCAATATCGACTACCTCGACTATTACGGGGCCAAGCTCGAACACGCGTTCCAGAAATTTCCAGAGACTGACTTGAGCTTTGTGATCAATGGCGTTAGCGGCCAGCAGACTGGCATGGCCGGCATGCTGCTCAAGCCCTGGGACGAGCGCAAGCGATCATCGATTGCGCTAAAGTCCCTTGTCCAGGCTGAGCTGTCCAAAATCGAAGGCATTAACGCGTTTGCCTTTAGCTTGCCGCCGCTTCCTGGCGGTTCGGGTGGCCTACCAGTGCAGATGGTGATCAATTCGACGCTTGGCTTCCAATCCGTCTACGAGGAGATGTCGAAGCTGAAGGCTGCCGCGCGGAACAGCGGTCTGTTCATGGTGAGCGACTCCGACCTCGAGTTCAACCAGCCGGTGGTACGAATCAAGGTTGATCGATCTAAGGCCAACGAGCTTGGCATCACCATGCAGACAGTCGGTAACGCGCTCGCCACCTTACTTGGCGGAAACTACGTCAACCGCTTCAATTTACAGGGCCGCTCCTACCAGGTGATCCCGCAGGTGCCACGCGAGGTACGCCTGGCGCCGCAAGCAATCGGGAGCTATTATGTGAAGGCTGCGACGGGCTCGATGGTCCCGTTGTCTACCGTAGTCTCCATTGAGGCTGCGACCGATCCGAACGCGCTCACCCACTACAACCAGCTCAACTGCGCGACCTTTCAGGCCGTGCCGATGCCCGGCGTCACGATCGGGCAGGCCGTGGACTTCCTGGAAGCCGAGGCGAAGAAACTGCCCGTAGGCTTCAGCCACGACTTCCTCGCCGACGCCCGCCAATATGTGCACGAGGGTAACCAACTGGCCATTACCTTTGCATTTGCACTCATAATCATATTCTTGGTGCTTGCGGCACAGTTCGAAAGTCTGCGGGATCCCCTCATCATCCTGATCAGCGTGCCGATGGCAATCGTCGGCGCGTTGATCCCGCCATTCTTTGGCTGGGCGACGATGAACATCTACACCCAGGTGGGACTGTTGACCCTGGTCGGGTTGATTTCCAAGCACGGCATCCTGATGGTTGCGTTCGCCAATGAGCTGCAGCTCAAGGAGAGACTTGACCGTCGCTCGGCTATAGAGATGGCGGCGCGCGTCCGACTGCGTCCAATCTTGATGACAACTGCGGCAATGGTCACGGGCTTCATACCCTTGATGACCGTAACGGGAGCTGGCGCTGCGAGCCGCTTCTCGATCGGGCTCGTGCTCGTCGCGGGCATGTCCGTAGGCACGCTGTTCACGCTCTTCGTGCTGCCGGCGGTCTATGTCGCGATCGCGTCCGATCATCGTGCCGATGCGAGCTCCGGCCGCGCGAAGATCGCCGCCGAGCTCGACCTCACCGGCGCTGCTGATGCCCAGATGGTCAAGCAATGACGATAAAATCAATCAAGGATCGCTCAGTGTAGTGAGCGAAGCAGCCTGGAACGCTTCACGCTCCCTTACGCATCGAGATCTTCACGCCGGTGGTGCCGAGCTTGGCGACCATCAGGTGTTCGGTGAAGAACACGTGGGTGATCCGCGCCTGCTCCGCTAAGGCGAATTGCACCGGACTTAACGGCAGCGGGACGCTAAAACTCGACCTCGCCGGGGAGAAGAGAATTCATGCTCTCCTGTAAAAGACGGCGTTGCCACTTATGCCAAGGGCTCTTGAACGACAACTATTTGCTTCCGTCTGATCGCGTTGCGTTGCTAGCTGAAAAAGATGACGCTGGTTTGAACGCCTTTAGGACTAATTGACACGAGTTCAATTCCCTGGACCGAACGGGGCGAGAACGGTCGTCGGCAGGAGCCCCGTATACATGACCGACGCAGGTCATCAGTCTTCGTCAATGTCTACGTCCTTCTCGTCGATCCGAAGGGCCGGCGTTTGAGACGAGTGTTTCCCATCTTGCTTCTCTTGCCGGGCGTTGCGCTCGGCGGCCATGCCTTGACCTCGCTCCAGCCGGGCTGGATGAAATTCGCCTACACGATCATTATGTCCCTGATCGTGCTGCAAGCTGCGGGTTGACGCCGCCCCATCGAGCCAAGCTGGCGGATCGGCCTGCCATTCGGGTGGATGCTGGGTATCCTCTCGTTCGGTGACGACTATCTCCGGCCCTCCCTTAGCGATGTTGTTTAACAATCAGGGCTGGCTAAACACGAATTTCGCGCCGGCCTAGCCCTGGGTTCGCGTGGTGGAATCGAGCGTGCCCCCCCTTCGTCTACTATCACCACGGCTCGTTCCCGAGAGCGGCAGCTTGCTCTATGTTTTTATACCCAGTGTCATGCTTGACATCCTACTGGGCTCCTACTCATGCGCCGGCTTGATCCGGAGATATTTCGACGCATCTGCATGAGCTTTGATGGGGGCGGGCGTCGGTTTGTCACTGGTGATGATCGAGCTCGATCTAGTGCAGAGCGCCTGGGCTTATAACGTGAGGGGCGGCGATACTGATGGATCTGTGCCTGCTACACTTGCTCCTTACCAGCCACAGTCCAATTTGGTCGGAGCGACGGTCTCGGCGAACTGCGGATATCAGCGCTTGAACGATGCCGGCTGGCACTCGGTATCGAATGCGCGCGCGTCGTGGACCTGAGCGACGCCGACCTCTTCCGCGGCGCGAATGATGTCATGGAAACTACCTGGCCGCCTGAAACCAGGAATAATCGAATTTCAAAGTTAGGGGCCGACATTGACGGCTTCCGCGTGATAGCGGTCTTGTATTGGTCCCCCGAGTCAGCTCCGTTGCTCGTGATGAGAGCTCCCGATTTGCAAGAGCTGTTGGAAAACCTACGGCGGTGTTCGCGCCAAGTACACAGTGGCGTCCGGCACCGTTGGCTTTGCGGGGTTTGTAGCATTTGCGACAAAGCCTCAGTGAGCGTTGCGCCCCCGGCCGTTGTCGCAGATCAAAAAACTGTCACCCTCTTATGGCCAGCTTAACCGGAAAGGGATAGCCGAAACACCGTATCCACGGGCTCGACGATCACCGCCCGCTCGCCTAGTGACGTAGTCCAGTTGTTCTTGTGACGGCATTGCATTTGCAGGGATAAAGAATGCCGGCTTGAGGCCATCATTGTCGATAGCGTCGCTTTAGGCGATGTGCGCGCAGGGTGAGGGGCGTCGCGCTCGCGAGCCCGTTCTCTCAGGAGCGCCCGTGATACTTTCTGGTAATTGGTCAGCCGGCCTGCTTGGGACACGGCTCGCATTTTTTGTGGCCGGAGTCGGCCTCGCGGCTTGGGCGCCTTTGGTGCCACTCGCCAAGGAGCGGCTCGCGGTCGATGACCGCATGCTTGGTCTTCTGCTGCTCTGTCTCGGAACGGGATCCGTCATCGCGATGCTTTCGACCAGCGTATTGAATGCGCGGTACGGCAGCAAGCCCATTATCCTCGCGGGTGGACTTGGACTCGCGATTATGTTGCCGTGCCTTGCAATTGCCGACACACCTGTCAGGCTCGGTGCTACGCTGTTTGCTTTCGGCGTTTCACTCGGCTCGATCGATGTAGCCATGAACATTCATGCGATTGAATTGGAGCGCGACACGGGCCGTCCATTGATGTCTGGCTTCCACGCTCAGTATAGCATTGGGGAATTCACCGGCTCTGCCGCCGTGACCTCGTTAATGTCGCTGCAGCTTGGCCCGCTTTTTTCGACGTTGGTCTGTTCGGCGTTAATGACGATCGCGATTGTATCGGCCTGGCCGGGGTTGCTCGCGGTGGGGTCGGGGCAGCAGGCGCCATCGTTTGTTTTCCCCCATCGCAGTGTGTTGCTAATAGCTGTGCTCGCGGCTATCACCTTTCTTGTCGAAGGTGCAATGCTCGATTGGAGCGCTTTGCTTCTCGTCGAACGAGATCTTCTCGCGGAAGCGCACGGGGGCATTGGTTGTATGCTCTTCTCAATCGCAATGGCCGGAGGGCGTCTCAGCGGAGATGCCGTGGTGGCGCGAATCGGAGACCGTGCCACATTGATGCTCGGGACTCTGCCGATCGTAACAGGCTTCTTGGCTGTGGTGGCGGCGCCCGTTGCGTTGATCGCTATGGCGGGGTTCCTGCTTATTGGATTGGGTATTTCAAATGTTGTACCTGTGCTTTGTCGACGCGCCGGCAAACAGAAAATGATGCCAGCGGGCGTTGCGATCGCGGTCATCACGACAGTCGGCTATGCGGGTATACTCGTTGGGCCCGCCGGCGTTGGGCTCGTCGCACACATGTTTGGCTTGCGCTTGGCGTTTGGGGTGTTGGGCGCGCTCATGTCCATCGTTACGCTGTCGGCGAGGATGATGATGACAGACCATCGCTAAGGCGTTGGCCGAGACGAAGGGACACCAGTACGCTTCCGGCTAATGAGCGTCCAGCGGTCGGCGATTAGCGGCTTAGAGACGATGAGCTCTCAACCTCATGGTAGCAGGTCTCGGTCATGGCCATTCTCCTTTTCCTGCAAGTCGTTGGCTGCGTCGTAGGTAGGATACACCGCGTCACTTGGGTTCTTGGCGTCCGACCGAGGCCGGTCGTTGACAATGAACGCTTGTCAACTGCGAAGCCAAGTTGGTCGTTACGTGGGCGGCAAGTCCGCTAGGCTGGACATTCACCGCCGATTGCGACCTAGGATTGTCCCGTTATTCCGGAACAGGCAGATCACTCTGGTGCCGTCCATCGTTGTCGGCGCGATATGCCCGGTATGCCAGCTGAATGCCGTCCTCAAGCGAGGTCATGGCGCGCCAGCCGAGCCCGGACAGCCGCCCGACGTCGAGCAGTTTGCGCGGCGTGCCGTCAGGGCGCGACGTATCAAAGCTGATCTCACCGCGAAAACCGATAGCGGCCGCGACCAAGAGTGCTAACTCGGCGATGCTGATGTCCTCGCCGGTACCGATATTGACAAGTTCCGGTGAGGAATAGGTCTTCATCAGGTGAATGCAGGCGTCGGCGAGATCGTCAACGTAGAGCAATTCGCGGCGCGGCGTGCCGGTGCCCCAGACCACCACGCTTCTCGAGCCCGCGAGCTTCGCCTCGTGGAAGCGGCGGACCAGGGCGGCAACTACGTGGCTGTACTCGGGATGATAATTGTCGCCGGGACCGTAGAGATTGGTCGGCATCACGCTGATGAAGTCGCTGCCATACTGCCTGCGATAGGCCTCCGCCATCTTGATGCCGGCGATCTTGGCGATCGCGTAGGGCTCGTTGGTCGGCTCCAGCGGGCCTGTCAGCACCGAGTCCTCGCGCAGGGGCTGCGGCGCGAGCTTCGGATAGATGCAGGACGAGCCGAGGAACATCAGCTTCTCGGCGCCACTTTGCTGCGCGGCCTGAATCACGTTCGCCGCGATCGCGATGTTGTCGTAGATAAACTCGGCGCGCAGCGTGTCGTTGGCGACGATGCCACCCACCTTCGCGGCGGCGAGGAATACGACCTGCGGCCGAACCCGCGCGAACCAGTCGAACACGGCGGCCTGGTTGCAGAGGTCGACCTCACGCCGGTCCACCGTGACGATCTTGACGTCCTCGCGCGCCAACCGGCGCACTAGCGCGCTGCCAACCATGCCACGATGGCCGGCGACATAGACGCTCTTGCCGGTCAGCTCAAACGCTGCGCTTGCCATGGACCGCGTCCCGTTTCGCCTCGGCAAGGTCGCTCGCCATCATCTCCTCGACGAGCTGGGCAAAGGTCCGCTTCGGCTTCCAGCCGAGCTTCTCGCGCGCCTTGCTGGCATCGCCGACCAGGAGATCGACCTCGGTCGGCCGGAAATAGGTCGGATCGATCTTCACCACGGTCTTGCCGCTCTTGGCGTCGACCCCGGTCTCATCGACGCCCGTGCCGCGCCATTCAACGCGGCGGCCGACCTGCGCGAAGGCAAGCTCAACCATCTCGCGCACCGATCGGGTCTCGCCGGTGGCGAGCACGAAATCGTCCGGCTTGTCGGCCTGGAGGATCATATGCATGCCCTCGACATAGTCTTTCGCGTGGCCCCAGTCGCGCTTGGCCTCGAGATTGCCGAGATAGAGCGTCTGTTCGAGACCCACCTCGATGCGGGCGACACCCCGGGTGATCTTGCGGGTCACGAAGGTCTCGCCGCGAATCGGACTCTCGTGATTGAACAGGATGCCGTTGGACGCGAACATGCCATAGGCTTCGCGGTAGTTCACCGTGATCCAATAACCGTAGAGCTTGGCGACGCCGTAAGGCGAGCGCGGATAGAACGGCGTCGTCTCCTTCTGCGGGATCTCCTGCACGAGGCCGTAGAGCTCGGAGGTCGAGGCCTGGTAGAACAGCGTCTCCTTCTCCATGCCCAGGATGCGGATCGCTTCCAGGAGGCGCAGCACGCCGATCGCGTCGGCGTTCGCGGTGTATTCGGGGCTCTCGAAGCTGACGGCGACGTGGCTTTGAGCTGCGAGATTGTAGATCTCGGTGGGGCGGACCTGCTGCATCAGGCGGATCAAATTGGTCGAATCCGTCATGTCGCCGTAGTGCATTAGGAACCGCACGTTGCCGGCATGCGGATCCTGGTAAAGACGATCGACGCGCGCGGTGTTGAACGAGGACGACCGGCGCTTGATCCCATGAACGGTGTAGCCGAGACCGAGCAAATACTCGGCGAGATATGCGCCGTCCTGCCCGGTGACGCCCGTAATTAGCGCAACGCGCCGCTTTGAGTCCTGAGCCGCCATGGTCTCTCTTAGTTGCGCCGCAAAGAGCCTCGCTGTGAAACACCATTGCGAAGCCGTTTCTCGAAAAATCTAGATGCGCACGCGCGCTCCACCCGCAATCAAAGGAAAGCGATCGTTAGCTCCAGTCATACACACCATGCAGGAATGCACACTATATACATTGATTTATATTTGGACTGAAGGATGCCAACACATTGAGCGTCAAAAAATGAAGCCCAGTAACCCTAGCAGCGCGATAGTCCTAAGGCGAGATGGATGGCAAAACGCCCTTACGCGCGCCCGGGGCGCGCTTGCCCTGGGCGGTATTTCAATGAGATAGAAGCGTTGGTCTGTGCTCCTTATCATCCTCAGGCGCAAGTGTGCATTCGCGTGGGCTCATCATGGCGTGGGAGGGCGACGAGCTGAGGTCGTATTTGTCAATGCATTTGTCGGAATGATGGCATGCAAGGCAGCACGCAGCCAGCCTGCTCATAGAGCCGCAGTCTACAAAGCGCTATTAGGGTCGGAACAGAACACGCAGTCTTGTAGGTCGACTCATCAACCACGATCAGCGCCGTTGCCAATATCCAACTCGCGGCAGGCAGTGGACGGTTGACGCGAGACAAAGTGAGAAAGAGTAGCAAACGTTGGCATAGATCGTCGAACGTTTCGATATCGAGAGCTTACTTTCGTACAATGGAGCTTCGACGGCAATCCTTTAACCTTGACCGAGCGTAAGTTGCTTCGGTTCGAGTATGATAAGTCTCTTTAACCCGCGCCGGAAAATGTCTCCAGTAAGACAGGACAATTCAAGCTAGAGCTGCTGTGCCGTTTGTACTCGATCGGCAGCCAAAAGCGGAATGTAGCCGGGCGAAGCGATGATGGCTGAAAGAGATCTAACTCACGCTTGTGAATGCGGCGGCGATACAGGCGGCCGCGAAAACCGAACTAGACACCCGTTACCATCAGGCAAGCGGACTTCATGACCGGGTTCCTGTAGGGGGACGTCGGACTCCTTAAACTTGGGCTGCATTGATCGATATGTGTGGAATTGTAGGCATTTTGGGGCGTGGTCCGGTCGTTGGGCAGTTGGTCGCGTCGCTCAAGAGATTGGAATATCGTGGCTACGACTCCGCAGGCCTCGCGACTCTCGAAGGTCTCCGTATCGAGCGCCGCCGCGCTGAAGGTAAGCTGAGAAACCTTGAGGAGCAGCTGCGCTGTTATCCGCCGTCGGGTCATACCGGCATCGGTCATACCCGCTGGGCGACTCATGGAAAGCCGACCGAGAACAATGCTCACCCGCACGCGACGGAAAATGTCGCGGTCGTTCATAACGGGATCATTGAGAATTTCCGCGAGCTGCGAGCTGAACTGGAGCGGAATGGAGCCCATTTTAGCTCGGAGACAGACACGGAGGTGGTGGCGCATCTCGTCGAATCTTATCTCAAGAAGGGTTACTCGCCGCAGGATGCGGTACAAGCGTCGCTGCCGTGGCTGCGCGGTGCCTTCGCGCTGGCATTCCTTTTCAAGGCCCACGATGATCTATTGATCGGTGCGCGTAAGGGGTCGCCCCTTGCGATCGGACATGGTAACGGCGAAGTGTATCTAGGATCGGACGCGATCGCGCTCGCGCCGTTGACCGACACCATCACCTATCTTGAAGACGGCGACTGGGCCGTGCTTACGCGCACGACGTGCGTGATTTATAGCGCAGACGGATCTGTCGTCGAGCGGGAAACATCAAAGTCTGGCGTATCGTCACTCCTTGTGGACAAAGCGAATTATCGCCACTTCATGGCCAAGGAAATCCACGAACAGCCGACAGTGGCCGGCAAGACATTGGCGCATTATCTCGACATGGCGGCCAAGCGCGTCGCCCTTCCCCTCACATTGCCGTTTGACTTTAAATCCATTCAGCGCATCTCAATTACCGCGTGCGGCACTGCAAGCTATGCCGGGCACATCGCCAAATACTGGTTCGAGCGGCTGGCGCGCTTGCCTGTCGAGATCGATGTAGCCTCCGAGTTCCGCTACAGGGAGGCGCCTTTGCGCCGGGGCGATCTCGCGATCGTCATCTCCCAGTCGGGCGAAACCGCTGACACGCTAGCTGCGTTGCGATACGCCAAGGACCAGGGCGTGCACACGATATCTGTGGTCAATGTCCCGACGTCGACGATTGCGCGGGAGAGCGAATCCGTCCTGCCGACGCTGGCGGGGCCAGAAATCGGCGTCGCCTCCACCAAGGCATTCATCTGCCAGCTGATGGTATTGGCGGCGCTTGCGGTCGCAGCAGGCAAAGAGCGCGATAAATTGTCAGAAATCGATGAATCGAAGCTTGTGCGTGAGCTTATCGAAGTGCCCCGGTTGATTGCTGCGGCACTGTTGATTGAGCCGCAGATCGAGAAGCTCGCGCGTTATATCGCCGACACAAGGGACGTGCTCTATCTCGGTCGTGGCACATCGGCTCCCCTGGCGCTGGAGGGCGCACTCAAGCTGAAGGAAATTGCCTATATCCACTCAGAAGGTTATGCGGCCGGCGAGCTCAAGCACGGACCGATCGCATTGATAGATGAGGCAGTGCCTGTGGTGGTGATCGCGCCTTATGACGGGGTCTTCGAGAAGACGGTCTCGAATATGCAAGAAGTTGCGGCTCGGGGCGGCAAGATCATCCTGATCACCGATTCGAAGGGTGCTTTGGAAGCGACGGTGGACACACTCATGACCATTGTGCTGCCGGAGATGGCCGCAAGCTTTACGCCGATGGTCTATGCCATTCCGGTTCAGCTCTTGGCTTACCATACCGCGCTCGTAATGGGCGCGGACGTGGATCAGCCGCGTAATCTAGCAAAATCGGTGACTGTAGAATGAGGCGGTAGTGTTATATCGAAGCATTGAGGCCGTAATGGAGTGGGGCGAGCTCAAGGAGAGCGATCCCAGTATCAATAGGTCAATCATAGACCGATCCAGCTCGATGAGCAGAGTCCTGCTTGCGTCATCATCGTCAACCGACTAACTCCAATGGAGGCGAGCGTCACCTTGCTGTCGTTCGACTGGAACGGTCGATAACAAGTGGGAATTACTGCGACCATTGGGAGATCCAAGTCGGCTCTCGGTTACCCAGCCTGCCATCTGCTTTGCAGGGCCAAATCACCCGAAGCTCGGTACACAAAAGATACCCTCTAACTAATCCTCGCACCTTGCTGAAGCCGACGAGCAAGTCGGTGCACACACCAGCTTCGGGCCGCTCTGTCGCGGCTTATCCACTGGCAGCGCATAGCGCGACAACTTACTTCTCCCGATTGCCAGCATCCGCCCCAAGTCGTTGAGCATGCACTTCGACCCCCGAGGACGATTGCTTAGGATTAGCAGTCCAGTTTTGTCGCTTCGATCGCGCATAGTAGCGGCTCACGCAATCTGGTTGGACCATACGCGCCACCGCGCCCCTCCCAGCTGCTACGTGTCATCAAATGGATTGTTAGAAACCGGACATTCCCGCGCAAGGTCGAGGGCCTCAAACCAAGTGCAGGGGGCGCCCCACCGGAAGGACGCGGCACCCCGGCTGTAGCGGCAGGAGAGTACTATTAGTCACTATATATTCTAGCGACAGCCGACCCGCTCG
This sequence comes from Bradyrhizobium sp. AC87j1, assembly GCF_002936975.1. Lineage (NCBI taxonomy): Bacteria > Pseudomonadati > Pseudomonadota > Alphaproteobacteria > Hyphomicrobiales > Nitrobacteraceae > Bradyrhizobium > Bradyrhizobium sp. AC87j1. Next base: position 21,432 of record NZ_PTFE01000081.1, on the reverse strand, counting down.
TATAGCAGGATCGACCAGCCTTGCAGCGACGTGGGATTTAGCACGACTGGCAAATCCGGTTGGTGGGCCAGCGATCGCATCCAGTTCCTACGGGAGCCGCATCCCTACCAATGGGAGGTGCTAAACGATCGCAACCCCGAGGTGATACGTAAGCGGCAAGCTGAGGCCGTCAGGCGGCGTGGTTCCATGGCATAAGCGCGTCGATTTCGCTGCTCGGCCAGCCGTTGGCGATACGCTGAAGTGTGAGGGTGAGCCAGGCGAACGGATCGACATTGTTCATTTTCGCCGTCTGCAGCAATGTTGCGATGGTCGCCCAGGTTTGTCCGCCGCCGTCGCTGCCCGCAAAGAGGCTGTTCTTTCTCGTAATTGTTTGTGGCCTGATGGCGCGTTCGACGATGTTGGAGTCGAGCTCGATGCGGCCATCGGTCAGGAAGCGTCCGAACATGGCATGGCGCGAGACGGCATAGCGGATCGCCTCGGCCAGTTTTGATTTGCCGGAGATCCGCCGCAAGGTCTGCTGCCAGAGATCGAAGAGATCCGCGACGATTGCCGCGGAGGCTTGCTGACGCGCGGCAACGCGGGCGTCGGGGCTTTGGCCGCGCACGGTTTTCTCGACCTGCCAGAGCGTCGCCATCCGCTCGACCGTCGCCGTTGCCACTTTCGAGGTCCCTGCAACATGCAGCTCGTAGAACTTGCGCCGGCTGTGTGACCAGCAGCCAGCCAATGTGACGCCATCATTGCCGCGATCGGATCGCGCCAGCTTGTTATAGGCGGCGTAACCATCCACCTGCAGGATGCCGCGATAACCATTGAGATGCCGGACCGCGCATTCGCCGGCGCGACTGTCTTCGAAGCGATAAGCTACCATCGGGGGACCGCTGCGGCCAAAGGTTCGGTCGTCCCTGGCATAGGCCCACAAATAGGCTGTCTTCGCCGATCCGGAGCCCGGAGCCAGCGTTGGCAGGGTGGTTTCGTCGGCAAAGACCCGTTCGGCCTTCTTGACCTCGCTGAAGATGTAGTCGGCCATGATCTCGAGCTCGAAGCCGAGCTTGCCCATCCATTGCGCCATCAGCCGCCGGTCGAGTTCGACACGATCGCGGGCGTAGATGGCCTCCTGCCGGTAGAGCGGCAGGCCGTCGGCATATTTGGCGACGGCGATCTGGGCCAGAAGGGCTTCGGTCGGAATGCCTCCTTCGATGATATGAGCTGCGGCCGGCGCCTGGATCACGCCGTCCTCGTTCTTGAAGGCATACTTGGGACGGCGCGTGACGATGACGCGGAACTTCGCCGGCACCACATCCAGACGCTCTGACACGTCCTCGCCGATCAGCACCTTCTGCTTACCGGCATGCACGGCCAGCTCTTCCGGCTCAATGACGGTTTCGATCCGTTCCAGATGGGGCGCAAAGCCCTTGCGCCGGCGCGGTGCACGCTTGCCATCCGTTTGCGCACGCCCCTTGCTGACCTGAGCCTTGATCGCAGCGATGCCGATCTCGATCTCCTCGAAGACTAAGGCCTGCTGTTCATCGTCGCCGTTCGCCGAGCCGAGCTTCTCCGATCGTCGGCCGAACCGGGCGCGGTCGAAGGCCTTCAGGATCTGTGTCAGCCGCTCGATGCGCGCATCGGCATTGCGGGCCTTGAGATCGGCGACTTCGCTCGCCAAGGCATCGGCGCGAGCCACTTTCTCGGCCATGGCAAGAACCATGGCCTTCAGCGTCTCTACGTCATTCGGGAGGCTGAGATCGGGCGGCGACATTGGCCCGACCAGAGCACATTTTGCTCCGGTTCTCTCGTCCTTTCAGGCCGTTGATTCACTTCGCCGCAGTGCTTTTACCCAACAATCTCCGGCGGCTTGACCGCCATGGTCCGGACCCGCTTCCAATCCATCCCGTCCACGAGCGCCATCAACTGCGCCGGATTCAGCTGCACCCGATGATGCCCGATCCGCGGCCAGCAGAACTTCGCCTGCTCGAGACGCTTTAAATAGAGGCACACGCCGGAGCCATCCCACCACACGATCTTGATCCTGTCGGCTCTTTTGGCCCGGAACACGTAAAGCGCCCCATCGAACGGATCTGAGCCCGCATCGCGCACCAGCGCAACAAGGCCATCGATACCCTTGCGGAAGTCGACCGGATGGCTGGCCAGGAACACCTTCACACCAGAGGGGATCATGCCGATCGGACCGCCCGGATCACCCGCTGCAAATGCGCCTCCTCGACCTGCCGGCCGGCGCGCACGACCACCTCGCCAATGGCAATCTCGATCACTGCACCCGTCATAGACGCCACTGCGCCCGCATCACTCGAGTGCCGCGAGCAATAATGCCGCTCGGCCCGCGCATCGCGGCGCCAGGCGAACAGTTGCGAAGGGTGAATGCCGATCCGGCGGGCGATCGCCGATACGCTCGCGCCGGGCTCCAGCGCCTCTGCCGCAACTTGCGCCTTGAACTCGTCCGACCAGCGTCGCCGAAGCTGCCGCGGCGCTCCCTCAAGACGCTCGGCGACCGCTTCGATCATATGGAAGGTTCTAGTTTCAGAACTAGGCGCAGACATAGAAGCTCACATCGGCTCACAGACTCCGCAGCCGATAGCCAATCTCTCCGCCACTCTGCCAGATGGGGTCTCTTTGCCGCTTACGGTGCAGCGCCCTCATCCGGGATGAAGGGCTGCTCGGCAGATTGAGGAGCCATTCCGCTGTCATCCAACGTAGATTCCGTTGACATTGGCCTCGGGCAATTCAGCAGCCCTGCATTCGAACAGAGGACGGATAGGCCTCGCTGAAGAGCATGGATTTGAGCTGGACGACAGAGAGGATGTGCTGGGGTCTGAGGTGCTTGGACTATGAATGATTGCATCTGAGGTCTGCGGCTTGCTGCAGCAGAGCCCCATTTTGTCGGACAATTCCCCAGATGGCGGGCTCTCCCGTTGAGCGAGATCCGTCAACGTTTGAGCAAATTCGTAACCGTCCGCGGACCGACTCGGTTCGTCAGCTTGATCAGGGCGTGTGGATCGGCCACTAACTCGATTATACATGCCGGTTCGCCCGCTTCCTCGGCGTACTTTTCCTCAGAGCGAGCGCGGCTGCTTACGCTCTGCTTGCGAATGATCTTGCGGCAAGCTGACGACGAGCTGACAACCAGATATTTTGGCGAAGCTACCACCTCCCCCCGCGCCTAGTTGGTGTCTCGACCGTCTCTGCTCATGAGCCCCGCTCCAGATGCGGGGTAGCCGACGAGCTCACGGCTGTCGCACGGCGACGACCGGCCGACCTTGTGTAATTCCGGATGCAGTCAGGGTGATGGGGCGACAGTGATCGGGCGACGGCGCCTTCGTCAAACTGAATTCGACCGTCGCGTTGACCTCGATCTCACCATCATCGCGTTATGCCGCCGGTAGGCACACTTCTCGCTCCAAAGAGTGCGCAACTCGCGTCGCCGGATCGCCCAGTAATTTCCTTGTGACCGGTCGTCGGCCCGGCAAGATGCTGTTGTTGCTGCCGAACCGCGTTCAGCACGGCTCCGCGATCTTTATTGGGATCAGCGCACTATTAGCTGCTCCTAGTTGATAGCAGCTAATTCAGGGCTCAGCCCCCCGCACACGGCACAGGCGATCAGTCCTGACATATACCCGCTTTAACGCCTCAGTTCGGCGGCGCCGAATCGGTGCTCCTGGAGCCGCTCGGCGTCACCTTCCGCTTGGATAAACTAACTCAGCTGATCATGATGTCGCGCTCATCCGCGCGAACAACATTGCTGCGTCTGAGGGCCCTAATCCAACGATGCCTACAAAGCTCGGCGGCGGCATCGGGATGTCCCGATGAGTGGGTCTCCACAGGTGAAGGCAATATCGGCTGTTATTCACATACTGCGAATGTGGCGGATGCAGTTGCATGACGCACTCCTCTTCATCCCAGAACAGGTCTTTGACAAAGCACATCTCTTCCCAGTTCGGGCAGCGCCGCGGCGTCGAGACAGCGACATGCTCCCAGCCAGGACGGACAAATCCACTTATCTTTAGTTCACACCCGCAAGGCCCCTGTACAAAGAACACGCCGCAAGGGCCTGATCCCGGAACCGTAGCGAACCGGCCGTGTTGCACGCGGCCGGCTTCCAGCTTCTCTATCATCTGCGCTCGCACGCCCGCTCCTTTGCCTTTCGGAGGGCCTTGAACTCGATGCAGATGACGTTGTCTCGCAACTCGTCAACCGGCTCGATCCTCGGCCCAGCGCTCCTATACCGCTCTTCAGAGCACCATCTGAGCAAGCCGCAGCTGTCCATCATCACTCGTTCTCCTGCTATAGGCTTATAACGATCGCATTGTGGGCCGAACGCTCTCAGGGGCCACTGATTGCCGAGTATGAGCGGTAGCGACGGCGAATCAGTCCGCCGATCGCAACTTCCCGCTCATAATGCAACTCTGTCATCGAGCCCCTCTCATGCGAAGCATCTTACTCACCGATGCCGGCCAGTATTGGTCGCACATCGCCGAATAGCGCGCCCATCAGCAACAGTAATGTCCGCCATCGCTCTCCCACGCTTCAAGCAAGCGTTAGTACGCATTCATGTTTCATGGCTACTTGCTTGAGCACAAGACACTGGCGGCTCCTCTCCTCAACGAATTGGTCGTCATCATGGCATGCTCCCGTAGTGACCTTCGACATCCACACTCAATGGTGACTCGCAAAGCCTGTGATGGCACCTGTTGATGCCGCGCGGCGATCAACTGCTTGATGAGATCGTACTTGACTATTCACAGGTTCTCGTGAGTGCGAATGGTGCTCAATGCGCCATCTATGTGAACACGATTTAATTGTACCGGATCGAGTCGAACGGGCCTGCACCAGGGCCGCGGACGCCTGACATGAACTGTCTTCGAGCTGATAACATGAGCGGGTCGCCTGCCATCTCGGTGTCTCCTCGTAAGGTAACGGTCAGAAACAATGATTAGTCGATCTCAATCAGGGCGGCCGTCGACTGATCTTCCTGCGTCAATGCGATGCAAGTCCCAGCTCATTGTTCATGGTATGGCGCTCGCGAAGCGCTGAGCCTTTTGCTGCCAATGCGGGCGTCCTCTTTCAGACATGGACGTCGCGAATCCGACCTTTGGCAGCGACTCTGTGTCGCCAACGCCCGACAGACGCGCTTTTGTTTGCATCAAATGCGGTGCCGATACTTCTGCGTCGTGGCATGTAGATTGCTGCGGTGACGGAAAGCGACCTTAACTGTACCGACGATACACGAGCATACCATCGACCGGAGGATCGCCGCGCAACAGACAACGATTCTGATACTCTCATGAAAGAGGACTGCGAACTTATGAGTGGTACGAGGCATGCAAAGCCCGGCATTTTTCGGTGGACCAGCGCGACGTCTGATGAAATGACGCATTGGCGCGCACCAAAGCACCCACCGATCAAGCATTACGGCACCGATTGTCGCTCCCGGCAGGCGCAAAGGAGGTGGAACCTTTGGCTCGTGGCCGCACTCCTCATAAATGCGCTGCTTTGGGCTGGACTCTACTGGATCATCGCAGCGTTCTTCTGAAATAATCTAGCGGATGGCAGAGGCGCGAGGGGCTTTCCGACGTCCCTCGCATGCCGCGGGCGCACCGAATGCGCGCGCACCATCAATCGGACGTTGAGCCCCCTTTCATAGACTTGGTTCCAGCGCACACTTCGCAAATCCGCCCCTCGGACGAACGCAAAGGAAATATTGAGGCATGACGCAGATATCTCGAATTGGCGAAACCGATACGCCATTGCAGCCGCGGCGACGTTCCAAACACTGACCTGTAACAGCTGAACGTTCCGGCTCGCATGGCATATGGCCTCCCGCGTTAACCGCGACGCATTGACTGCAAATCGAGGTCTAGGGTTGCGCATCTTTTTATGAGGATTAGCTTTCGAGAAGCTGACTAAGCAAGTAGGCCTGAAGGAGCGTTGGGCAGGCGGACTGCTCCGCCTTCACGTATATGTCTATGTCGCGATCTGGAGCGCGGCACAGGATCGTCAGGATGCCCCGCCCTACGGTGCCCCTCAACGTCCCTTCCAGGCACTGACTTGCTTGCTGAGCGACATTTGCGTGGCCATTGGGTCCGGAGCGATCAACAGGCTGGCGCCTTTTGATGATCTGCAGCGTCGCTTTACAGCTCTTCCTCATGCCACGTATCGTCCTCGTCTTTGTGCATCTGCCACACGTGGGCGCGCCGAGCCAGCTTGTCGTATTCCACAGCAATTTTCAGCAGCCTGTCTTTGGCTTTTCCGTCAGCGAGCGCTTCCGCTTTCTTTCGCGTTGCTTCCGCACGGCCTCGCCAGTGCTCGGGTTGGTAGAGTTTACTTTTCGGATTCATGCCGAGAGCATGCAATTCGCAGATCAAAGAAATGCGACACCGTCCCTCCGTATAATCACGTAACCGCGGCGCTCGGGGCCTCGGGTGCCGAAGCGGGCAGTCGCCATGCACAGCCGCTATTCTGGAACACCACAGTGCGCGTTGGAGCCGAGGCTCGTACGAAGAATGCACAGCCCGACATCCTCAGACGATCGGACGCACGAAGGGGCTTGAATCGCACGTAGCGTTAGATTGTACGATCCTCGACAAGCGGGAACCATGTCCGACGATTCAGACCGTTCCGGACACGTCATGAGAATTGCGAATGTTTCAAACATCTAAACTCACCTTTTGCGACTCGATCAGGACGATGAGATCTTCCAGGTGCATCCTTGTCCGCGCTTCGTCGGAGCTGTTCCTGTCGCGGCTGGACGAAATCGCGCGTTTCGAGCTCTGCACGGCAGGCGCTCCCATCACAGTAGCCTCACCGGAACGGACATAAGACGGAGGCTCCGCCCACCCAACGTCTTCACATAACGCGGAACACAGGCGTGATTACACCAAACATAGTCTCGACGCGCGCCATCATGGTTCGCTCTGAACGATCGAAATGCATCATCAACAGTGGCTTGAGCGCACCTGCGCTTTTGCCTGCTCTCTCTGCCTCGCGATAGCTGGCCCGGGCCCTTCAACCCGGCGTCGCGCCGGCTACGGCGTCATTAGTCCGTTGGCGGTAGGCTGGGCCAGAGTACCTAAGCACATGTCAGGCCGAAGCAATGCCTCGCGACATCCAGGCATGAACCGAATCACTGGAAACTCCATAATGACCACTTGCTGGGCCAGCTCAGCCGCCAGTGCTTCCACTCTTCGTGGTGCTCCGCCACTACGGCAGGTGTCGTTTCTGTCGTGCCGGACAGATGACCAGGACCGTACGCACCGCAAAAGCGGAAGAACGAGTATGCCGGCACCGTACTTAAGCAGTTCGGGCCTGTTTCCCTGTTGACAGGTCATGTTGCGCTTCGCGCAGGAAGAACAATAACGCATCCACACGGACTTGAAGGGATATCATGACTCAAAATCAACGAACTCAGTTGACTTCGCGCCTCACAATCTACCACTGCGCCAGCGCTCTTGTCGTCGCAATGACAGCTGTAATCCCCGGGCTGGTCAACGCGCGCGATCAAGCGCCGACCGCAGAAGAGAAAGAGGCTTGCATGGCGGACGTATTCCGCCTTTGTAGCAGCCACATACCAGATCGCGCCGCTATCACTGCCTGCCTCAGATCCAAGCAAGCGAGCCTCAGTCAGCAATGTCGCTACGTGATCTCCGTGCGAGACACTGGCAGGAAAAACAGCGACTCGAAGTGACGATGTGGCGACCTGTTCGTTTGCCGTACCCGCAGAGTGGTCCCAGCGTGACCTGCAGGACGGTCACCCGAGGTTAGGTGACGAGCATGGTCGCCTACAATTGACCAACGCTCTGATTCAGTCGCGCTTGTCCAGATAGGGGAATGCATAAATTACCCTTCTGGCGGCCATTCGAGAGCCAGTTCTTGAAGAATATCGCGAGAGGTCAAGTTCCTATTATGCGGCCTCGGAAATTTGGGACGACTGCATTCTTGATCCGGTCGATACTAGAACTGCCCTCGCAATCGCATTGAGCGCTTCGCTCGACGCGCCTCAGTACGGCGTACTCTGCTGTAAGGCATGACCGAACATGACCGGCTCACCGCCTCAGGCGGGCGGATCGACGGGACGCGTCCATCGCTCCATGAAGGCCGACCTTCATTTACTATCAGGTGGGATTATTTTGTAGAGCCAGCTGAGACCGGGCTCGATCTACCTAGCGCCGATGGCCTCGAAGCCGGTAGAGGAAGCCGCTTTAACGCTTCACCACGGCGGCGCCGAAAGGCTAAACGGCCTTGAAGGATGCGGTGATCCGGCCGGAACACCGCGGTAAAGAGGCCGCTGCGTACGCGGCAAGCGGGTGCGAGACAGTGTCATCGGTCCTGCGACAAGCAACTGCAGTGTTCTAACTGGCCGACGAACTCCTCTCGACGGCACCACCGAAATGGAGAGCTTGACCCTCACGTAGCGTCAGGTTGTAGCCTCGCCAAGTGTGCCCACAAACGGACTGCCGCCTCAAGCGTCAATGAGGCCATGCCGCGTGGGGCGGGCCGCTGCATCAAGGCAATCGGTGCCGGGTCTCTTCAAGGATGTCTCGCTGAACGGAAGAGCTCGAGGTTTGGACAGGGAACGTGTAAAGTTCGATGGAAGTGCTTAGATCGATCATCGGCAAAGTTGCCACGGGCGCCACTCTGACGCGTGAGGAAACTGCGTCAGCCTTCGACAGCATGATGTCGGGCTACGCAACTCCCTCGCAAATCGGTGCCTTGCTGATGGGGATGCGGGTCCGGGGCGAGACGGTCGAAGAAGTCACAGGCGCCGCCTCTGCGATGCGGAATAGAATGCGGCGGGTCGAGGCGACATGCGACCCCGTCGGTCTCGCTGGCACGAGCGAGACTCTTAATTATTCGCTCAACGTGTCGACGTGTGCTTCCTTCATCGTCGCCGGGGCCGGCATCCCTGTGGCCAAGCATGCCAACCGCGCTGCGTCTTCGGGTTCAAGCGCCGCAGACGTGTTGGCGCGCCTCGGTGTGAACGTCGCTCTCAAGCCTGAGGCCATCGCACGTTGCGTGCAGGAAGCCGACATCGGCTTCATGTTTGCGTCAGCCCATTATCCAGCGATGCAGCGCATCGGGCAGATCCGGACTGCAGTTGGAACCCATACGATTTTTAATCTGATCGAGGCTCTGTGCAACCCGGCCGGGGTCAAGCGGCAGATCGTTGGGGTATTGTCTCCCGAATGGGTGCAGCCTTTGGCGTACGTCTTGAAGAACCTGGGTGCCGAATCGGTATGGGTTGTTCATGGCTCGGACGGGCTCGACGAAATAACCCTCACAGGCCCAACGTTTGTTGCTGCGCTTGAGGCGGGTATAGTCCGCACCTTCGAAGTGACGCCGGAACAAGCCGGGCTACCCCGCTGCCGCAACGACGCGCTGGAGAGCAGCGATGCGGAGACTAATGCCGTTGCGCTGCAAAATGTGCTTGATGGCGTACCAGGTCCATTTCGCGACGCCGCGCTTTTGAACGCGGCGGCGGCGTTGGTCGTGGCCGGGCGGGCCTCGACACTGCAGGAAGGCGTAGCACTTGGACAAGAATCACTTGATCGCGGCGCCGCAGCCGCTCGACTGAAGCGCCTGATCGCGGTTTCGAACGCCTGACAGCCGAGTTGGCCGATGTTCCAGTATTGCGACCAAGTCTACTGCTCACGAGCGCGAAAATATTGCAGCCACGAATGCACGTCACTTCTGCGGGATTTCAAGGAGCCTGCGCCGCCTGCGCTCGCCCTGACGAAAGCAATTCGCGCTGAGCGCGGGGCGCGAGAGCCAACTTTCTTATCGACGAGAGCCTGTTGCAGTGCCCGGGTTTCCGAGGTGAGGACCCGCGACGAAGCGCGCGCTGCGCGCCAGAGGAGACAATCGATGATGTCCTTTCAGAGGATTGAAACACTCGGATCTATTGCAGTGATGGAACACATCATTCGGAAGTTTCGGGAATTGATCGATACAGATAGCTCAATCCCGCCGGAGCTGCGGGGTGCGCTGCACGCGACGCTCGATGAGCATCTTCTCGATGCAAAAAGACGTATTCTACTAGAAGTACATTAGGTGCGTCGATGCCGTCTTCATGCGGAGAAACTCTGGCAGGCGCGCGCCGGTACAGCAATCGGCATCATCTCGTCCGCACGGGACCCAGCGAGGTTCCAGCCCAGCTGGTCGGATCGCGACCACCGCTCCATGTGCACTGGCGCGTCGCCGGGCTGCTCAGCGCGGTTTGCTGTTTGATGGGGGCCCTGTTGAAACAGGGGCGGCGGCAATTCTCTGTTCTGCCGCTGCGATCGCCATCCGGCGTAAGGCGCCGAGATATTGCACGTCCGTCCGGTCATGACTGTAGCTGATCCAGAGGACATCGAAGTCATACCCGGTCTCAATGTGAGCCTACTCGTCACCAATTTCGACACCGGGTACCCCATTACAGGCCCAATAGGGATCAAAGTCGTCTCTGGGTTTGGAGACACTGGAAGTGGGGTTCAACTGCAGAGGCTGATCATGAGCCACCAGTTCTCTCCTGCGATTCGGGATATGCCGTCTATCCAACCGGCAGAGTTCCGCAATGCCATGCAAAGCCTGGCGAGCGTTGTCGCCATCGTGACGACCGGGACGGCAGCCCGACGACGTGGACTGACGGTGAGTTCTCTGACGTCCATCTGCATGGAGCCGCCTTGCCTGGTCGTTGGCATCAATGCCCGCTCCGAAGCGCATGATGAGATCCTTTCCAACGGCAGCTTTGGAGTCAGTGTTCTCCGCAGTGACCAGGAGGACCTTGCCCTGCGTTTTGGCGGTGGGGAGGGGGCGAAAGGCGCGCACCGCTTCGATACCGCGCCCTGGGATCAGGGCGCCCTCGATGTACCGCTATTGCCCAACGCATTTTGCGCGCTCGAATGCATCTTGTATGATCACAAGGTGCTTGGCACACATACCGCCTTTATCGGACGAATTATCGCGACCCGACAAAGAGATGGAAATCCATTGATCAACTTCCGGGGCGCGCTTCGTACTTTACTGCTTGACTGAGTGCGGTTTTTGCGCAGATCCCGTCGGGACAGCAGAACGGTCGACGGCCTCAATCCTTAGTCGCTTCTACGATAGTCATCGAACAATTTCCCGGGCTATGACTGGTTTCACAGATTAGAGCTCGCATTGAAAGGTCTCATCAGCCCCGGCAATTCGGCGCTTCGCCTGTCGTGCGATGCTGGCACCGGTCTGCGACCTCCCGCGTCGAGACGCGTGGCAGATTGGGCCGACGAACAATGGCAAGACGATGATCGTCGAGAAGTTCCGGCGCAGCCATACTCCTGTCGCAGCGATCGACGCCGAAGATGGGGTCGTTAGCGTACCTGTACTCAAGACGCAGATGCCGGCCAGTCCCGATGAGCGGCATTTCTTTGGTGCAATCCTCGAAGGACTCGGCATGGCGAATGGCCAGGGACACCATTGCTGCGCAGCAGAGCTTGGCGATGCGGCTGATGTGGAAGGCGGATGTGCGGATGCTCGTGATCGATGAGTTACACAACCTTCTCTCCGGATGGCTGACCCGGCAACGACGCTTGCCCAACTTACTGCGATGGCTCGGCAACGAACTGCAGATTCCGCTGGTGGGTGTTGGCACAGCCGCGGCACTGCGCGCGATTCGAAGCGATGCCACCTTGTCGATCGAGGTTCGAAGCCATTGCTCTGCCGCCATGGATAGAGGACGAGGCATATCGGCGTCTTCTGGAGGCGTTGTTGCCGTTGCGCAAGCCCTCCGGACTGACCGAGCCCGCTCTGGCCGGAAAGATCCTTGCGTTGTCAGAAGGCGTGCTGGGCGAGATCGTCGCAGTCGTGACGTGTGCCGCCGCGACCACGGTGTTGTCCGGCGCGGAGGCAATCTCTCCACGCGCAATCGAGATAACCTGATTTTAGCCACCCTCCGGTCGACGACCTGTGGCGATCTAAACTCTATCGTACGGAGGTCTACCGGCGCCCCTCGACAATAGCGGGATCGCTGCCAGTTACGTCGACCTGCAGCAGACGAGACACTGGTGGTCGTGGTTTTGTCGACTTGCCGCGATGCTCGACATGCCGCCTCTGATCTTCATAACAAGCTTCGGGATCGATGGCCGCCGCGACACGGAGTGGTGGCGCCGTCCACACGAAGATCAGCTCACCATGATTGGTAAGAAGACAGGGTTTCGTCCTAGGCGGCCTCCAGGTATGACTATGGCGGCCTGGTTCTCGGCGCATGACGATGAACGCCAAGGCCGGTTCAGCGCTCCGTGTCCGTCGTCGACCTGCGCGACCAACAGTCGGCCGTTCTGTAGCGGTTTACCCTTCCCGTCTGGCCGAGGACGACATACCGTACATCCGGCGGGAGTGGACGATCGGCTGGCTGGCGGTCTGCCCTCGACACCAATGCGTTTTGGTAAGCAATTGCCCTTCTTGCTCTCGTGATCTGTGGGCTCATTGGTTGGAGAGCCAGTAGTCGGTCATTGCGACCACTGCGACTTCAGACTGAGCAAGGCCATTGCTCGGCCAGCCCTTCGCGCCGCTGGATTGTTGAAGCTCAAACGAACGGAGGCCGGTGAAATGCCGCCGATCGGTTGGATCGACCGGTCCACGTTCACCGCGATCGCCGATCTTGTCATGTGCACCATATGGGTGGACACCGCCGATCATGCGCGCGAGACCGCGCGCAGCCGCATCGTTCGCGACCTTGGAATGAAGCCCGATCAACACTTGTTCATTGAATGGCCGGCGAACTAGGGATCGTTGGTGATGTTGACGTGGAGTGCCGCAAACTGGCCGAACCGGCTTCAGCAAACGTCCTCAACATCGATGGTGTCCTATAGGCTTCCTTCGCGCCAAAGAGCGCCCCGCAAGGTGCATCTTGCCATCATGCGGCCGCCGCACGAAGATTATGACTGTGCTGTAGATCAGTCCTTGGCCCCATATTGGCGCCAATCGTCCGCATTTTGACCCATTTGCGCCAGGCTTCACGCAGCAGAATATCTCGTGTCGATAGGGCAACAGGCGCACGGCGCGAGCCTAAGTGAGCTTTGAGCAGCAGCTGGACCAGTCGCAACCCACGTTGCCTGAGGAGCGTGGTGGAGGATCGGAGCGCCGGCCTGCGGCAAAACCGTCAGTCACTCGGGGGCGGCGCACGGACCAGAACCGGGACCGAATAGCGGGAGCCAGCAGCCGGCGTTTACAGTGTACCAAGTGTGCAGGTGGGCGCAAAGCGCGGTCGCTCCGAACCGTTTGCCGAGGACAAGGAGCTCGCTTCCACCTCCCAAAAGAGGCCACCGCAATCGGCAAAGCGGAACTCTCCACCGCCGCTGCCTGAGAAACTGCCAACATTGCAGCGCTGAAGATCTCTGCAGCCGCCTGGCGCGACGCAGCTCTCCTGGTGCGACTACAGACGAGTGGTCTGCGAGCCCTGAAGCGCTGACAATGTGTGGAAAGATCGTGGTGATTTGAGCATTGTCGGCATAGATGTTGGTTTCCCAGCCATGGATCCGCGCGCTTCGTATTCTGTATGTGTATGTCCGATGGCCGCCTCAATGTCGTAAATCCGACAAGAGCTGCCGCAGCAACTCCGCACGAAACGCTGTACGTGGCCATGTTCTTCTCGTCCAACAAGGCGCAGTCGAGATTTTTTGGTTGGCACGGCGGTTGCTAATGAGCAGAGAGAACACCGGATGGGGTGGGTGAAGATTTCGCAGGCGGACATTAGTGTTCACAAGGATGAGACTGTTGCCGGTTTCAACAGACGGCTTGCAAAACGCGGCTCTTGCGGATGCAAGATTCACCACGCCTCCCGGGGCTACAGGCCAAGCCGCTGCCGCATCCCAAGTCACACAAACGTGCTTTAGTAGTGAAGCGAAGCACCCGGACCCGGACAGAATCTACACAAGCGCCAAGGACAAGAACTTACACGAGCTCAAAGAGACTTCTGTGGAAATGCTGGATGTCATTGGAATTGGGATCGGCCCATTTAACCTCAGTCTTGCAGCGCTTATTGACCCTACTCCGCTCCGCGCACTTTTCCTGGAGAAGCGCGACGCACTTTTCTGGCATCCAGGCCTTGCGCTGCCGAACAGTCGGCTGCAGGTGTCGCCGCTCAAGGATTGCGTGACCCTGGTCGATCCTACTAGCCCATACTCATTCCTCAACTATTTGGCACTGCATGGTCGGCTCTACAGCTTTGTCAACAAGCGCAATGCATCAACGTCCCGGCAGGAGTTCACTGAGTATTACCGGTGGGTCGCAGGGCGACTCAATACGCTCCGCTTCTCCGAGGACGTCACGGATGTAATTCCGTTTATGGACGGCTACCGCATCAGCACGAATACAACCACATACTTGGCGCGCGCCGTTGTTGTGGCCGTTGGCGTAGAGCCCAAGATCCCCGCCTTTGCCAGATCTTTGCTATGTGACACTGTCTACCATGCAGCCGACTATCTCGAGCGGCAGCTACCGCATGCAGCCGAGCATGTGCTTGTTGTGGGAGGTGGCCAGAGCGGGGCTGAGATTATCGAGGACATTCTTACTCGTTCTGTATCCACCCAGATCACGTGGGCGACGTCGCGTTCGAACTTGTTTTCCATCGACGACAACAGCTTTGTGAATGAGGCTTACACACCCGCCTACAGCCGTCGCTTTCACGCTCTACCGCTTCAGCAACGCCGGGACATAGTCGAGGGCGAGATGCTTACGAGCGATGGAATTTCTGTCGATTTGTGCAACCGCCTATATGAAATGCTGTACGAACGCAACGTGGATGGCACGCAGGCCGACCGTTTTCGTGTGTTGTCCAGCGTAGTCGTGAAAGACATCACGTCCCACATAAAGCGGTGGCGAGTAGATCTAGATGAGATCGCAACGCAGCGAAATAGCCGCATCCTCGTCGATCGTGTAGTGCTTGCTACAGGTTTCCAGCCACGTACGCCGCCCTTCTTGGAGGCCCTCCTCGAGGGTGCGTGTATGGAAGATGGCCTACCCGTACTCGGCCCGGACTACGCAGTCCGCTTCGGTCAGCACATGCCCGGGCCAATATATCTACAAAACCAAAGTCGCGTGCAGCACGGATTGCAGAGCGCCAATCTATCTTTGGTCGCGTACCGCAACAGCCAAATTATTAATAGCCTCCTCGGCCGACCGTTCTATTTGAATACATCCGCCAGGCAGATGATTCAGGTTTACGCACCTTCGGACACGTCTGAAGGAGACGCCGGGGTGGTTGCGATGCGATCAACCCGACAGGTATTGGGTAGCACATGAACGGCGGCTCGACCTCACCGCTGCGGGGCCGGATTGCGGATGGACCGGCCAAAGCCGCCGACCAGCTTTCAGGCACGCTCGAGTACCGCGCCTTTGTACCATTTTTGATTGGCTCCATTATCATTGCAGCAGCTTACGGCACTAGCTTTCTATTGCCGGACTACATGCATGCGCTCGGAACGGATAGTCGAACCGCGGGTCTTATTATATCAAGCGGCATGGCTGCCACTCTCGTTTCCTGTTGCTTAGCAGGGCGGCTGGCAAAGCGGATAGGCCTATTACCCACGTTGACCGTCGCATCGCTGTTTATGGCGTTAGCAATGCTGGCCTTTGCCGGCGCTGCCCTCGATACGCGAGCGGCGTACGGTGGAGGATTACTGGTGGGCGCTGCTTGGTCAGTGTTCTTCATTTTGGCACCGCTGCAGATCATCGGCCATCTACAGCCCTCAGCACGTATTCAGTATTTGACGGTCTTATCCGGATCACAAATGGCTGGGCTCGGCCTAGCGGCTCCACTTGGTCACTTGCTCGCAAAGTACACTGGTTCGCTGGCCACGATTTATGCCGTGCTTGCGATTGCGTGCGTGATCGCCGCGGCCTGCGTAGACCTTGCAAGACGCGCGATGTCGAGGCTATCGGCACTGGCTATGCCGGATATCGCAATTACACTGGCCGCGACCACGACACTGCTTCAGAAGTGCACAGCACGCCCCATCGCCATGATTGCGATTTCAGCCTGCATATTCGCGGGGCTGTCTACATATCAGAGCGCGTATGCCGCATCACGTCACTTGAATTCCGATCTTTTCTTTCTCGTTTTTACTGCTACGAGCGTGGTACTACGCTTCTCAGTCGCTGACCTCATGGGCAGCCTGCCCTTACGCCGACTGGCGCTCACGCTCATGCTACTGACCGCTGCGTCTCTGGTGCTGCTCCTTCTCAACGGTGGCAGCGCCTCACTCTATATTGCGGCCACTGTTCTCTTTGCCGCCGGCTATGGATTAAGTTATTCAACCTTGAACACGATAGCCGTCAATCTCGCCGGCGAGCACGGCGTCTCCGTGCCAACCACCTCGCAGATCTTTACCCTCGCATACTTCCTCGGGCTCTTCGGCTTTCCCATGGTCGGAGGGCAGTTGGTCCGTGGATTCGGCCCTGACGTGATGTTGCTGAGCCTATTGAGCGCGACCGCTCTTAATGCGGTGCTAGCAAGCCGCCTCGGGCAAAGCACAACTGATCCGTCTCATCTTAGGAAGGACCTCACACATGCTGACTGAGGCACAACAATCGAAATGGCATAAGAATGGATACCTTCGATTGGAACAGTTCTTCGATCCAGCCACGCGCGAGAAGATTTCTCGTTACGTCGAGGAAGTTGCACGTTGGGATGTAAGCTCCGACAAGTGGATGTTGTGGTTCGAGAAGACGAGTGACAGCCGGAAGATTATCTCCAAGGCAGAGAACTTCTTAGACTACCATGCCCCTCTACGGGAGGCGCTCCTGGCCGATGGCCGCATTCGTATAGCGGTCGAGACGCTCTTGAATGAGAAGACACGGATGTTGAAGGAACTTCTGATTTTCAAGTATCCGGACAGCGGCGGATACCGCCCTCATCAGGACATCTATCATGTCCCCCACAAGATACCCGAACGCATGGTGCACGCAATTGCATCCATCGCCGTGGACGACTCCGACCCGGGTAACGGTGGGCTCTTCTTCACGCCAGCTCGCCATAAGGAAGGAATGTTTCCGATGGATGCCGGCGGCGTGATTCACCCGGAGATCGCCGAGACCTTCACATGGGAGCCGGTGCAATTGACAGCTGGCGATGTTTTTATTTTCGACGATTACGCGCCCCATTACTCCCTGCCAAACAAGAGCGATCGGTCGCGTCGTGCAATTCACTTGGTATTCCAGCGCGCATCCACTGGGGGTCCGACACGCACCGAATACAACCGCATGAAGCGCGCCTACAACCCACCGGAGGAAGCGGTGGCGAATCTTGAAAACCTAAAGCTTCCCAATGGCATATTCTATCGCGACTGACAGCCACGTCTGAGGATGAGCAACGTGTACACGACGCAGCCCGATCCTTCTTTAATGCGAACCGAATACGGCGTTCTGGTCTGGCGCCTTTTGGAGCATCTCCCGGAGGGTCTCAGCCCAGCATTTGGCGCTTCAGTCGTGGAACTCGCTCCTGGCGATGCGGTCGACCCGCACGATCATCAGGAGCACGAACTGTGGCTGCTGATCTCTGGTCGTGGAGAATTCGAAGTCGACGGTCAGGTCCGTGATGTTAGCGAAACGACCTTGTGTTACATGTCGCCACATCAGACGCACACTATCCGCAATAACAGCCAAGACAGCGCTCTCAAGTTTATCTCGATCTGGTGGGATTGACGTGCGCACTTATTTTGTCTGTCCCGCGCCGCCTTGCCCTAACGGAAAACTACATCTGGGCCACATCGGCGGCGTGTATTTACTCGCTGATATCTTCGTCCGCTTTCAACGCATGACCGGCCATCGGGCCTACTACATCACTGGTTCAGACGAGCACGGCACACATACGCTTGAAACGGCACGAAAGCTCGGGCGATCCTTTAGCGAGGTCGCAGAACAATACGTTCACCAGATCTTAGAGTGTTTGCGTGCCGTGCAAATTACACCTGATGTGTTCGTACGCACATCTAGCGCGGCTCACAAGGAAAATGCGTTAGCGATATTCCGCGAGCTGCAAGTGGCCGGCTACGTCGACGTACGGCAGGGCGTCCAACTGTATTGCGAACATTGTGATGAGCTCGTTACGGACTCGCTCGCAACTGGACGTTGCCCGGCTTGCTCATCGCCTTGCGACAGCAACCTGTGTGAGAACTGCGGGCTGGCTGTCCAGCACGACACAATCCGTGACGCTCGGCACGTCACCTGCGGCCGCAATCTTGCGCTAAGACCCATCAGGCAGGCCGTGTTCGACATGCCAGGTCTCGCTCGCCAACTGCATGAAGCCATTGGAGAAAGCGCATGGCCCGAGCCGATACGCGCCAAGGCGTGCGCTTGGCTGCACCGGGAGGTGCGCGGTTTGCCGATGACCCGCCATTTCAGGCACGGAGTGGAGGTAGAACAGCCTGACTCTCTGATCGGCCAAACGCTGCTTACATGGTTTGAGGGCCTCTGGTGCTTCGACACCGGAATTCGGGAGCAATGCGCCCGCTCAGGTCTGGACGCAAACGCGACGTTGCACGACCAGAACAGCGAGCTTCTCTTCTTCATGGGGCAGGATAATCGCTTCTACTACACGCTAGGTGTGGCCGGCGCTCTGCTCGCGCGCGGCTATCCAATTCCAAAAAATCACTCCGTCCAGGATTTCTACAAGCTGGAAGGCGAGAAGTTTTCCACCAGTCGTGATCATGCTCTTTGGGCCGATGAAGTGGCGCGCGAAGTGGGGCCAAACGTACTCCGTTATGCACTGGCGCGAGTGGCCAAGCCGTTTGGAACCGACGCAAACCATTTTGATCTCGACGGGCTCATCTCGGCAGCCTCACGCATTCGGGTCTGGGAAGATGCGTTACGGCGGTATGCAGAAAGCGCACGCACGGTAGAGAGCAGCGAACTCTCCCCGAATTTCCGCCGCTTCGCTGAAGATTACGCCGAAGCGGTCACCGCACTGCGTTTCTGGGATGCGCTTGATATCATCGACAGGTACTTCGAGCTAGCTGGCTTCGCCCATGCAAAGGGTCGGACATGGAATGCTGCGCAGATCTCGCTGTTCCTGAGCCTACTCTATCCCGTAGTACCAGAGCTAGCGATGGGCTACGGCCAGCGCTACTTTGGCGGTGCGTGGCGGCCGTCCCTCGAGACATCAGCCGTAGCAGCCCAGCCAAAGGCGTCGGTGAGCTTTCCCCGTTTCAGCACGCCGATACCTGCAAGCTTTGCCTCGGAGTACAACAAGCGCTTTCGCAAAGAACAGATTTGGCAATCATGAAGATCCGAATGACGAAGCCATGAATATGCGCATCTCAAAACGCAGCGCTGTCGCTCAGGGTTTTGCGCCGTTCAACTCCTCAAGTGCGATGCATGGAATCAATTTCGGCTACGCGCTGCCTGACCCGGTGATGTTTGCAGAACTGCCGTGGCCAGACGCGTTTGACGGACATACAGGTGTGGCTCCCGACGATCTGCTGCAGTATACAGATGCGGCGGGTTTGCCGGAACTTCGTACAAAGCTCGCACTGAGGTACGGTGTGCGGCATGACCAAGTTATGCTTACGGGTGGAGCTTCACAAGCCTTACAATTACTTGCTGATGGATGGATTGACCCCGGTGACGTGGTCCTGACGGAGGACCCCTCCTACTTGGGTGCACTGCGTACGTTTTCGATCGCGGGTGCAACCGTGGTCCAGCTAGGTCTGGCCGCAGAGGGAGTGGATCTGAACGAAGTGGAGGCAATGCTGCAGACCAGTGCCCGGGTGAAGCTTTTCTACACGATGCCAGCATTTCATAATCCAACCGGGCACCAGATGTCGTGCGACTATGTAGCCAAATTGGCGGCACTGCTAGCCCGCAGTGGCGCTCTCTTGGTGCAGGATCTTGTCTATGCTGAGTTGCCCTATAACGGTCCAGTGCATTGGTTGGCGCCGGGCGACAACGTGATCAATGTCCATAGCATCTCAAAAGTTGCCGGACCGGGACTACGGGTAGGCTGGGTGCTTGCGGAGCCGGACATTATCAACAGGCTTGCGCACCTCAAACGCGACGGCGGCGTAAGTCCGGTTCTAAGTAATGTCGTTTTGGGATTGTTGCAATCGAGCGCTCTTGACTCGCACATAACACGCTTGCGCGAGCACTACCGATCGAAGCGAGATGGCGTACATCGGTTATTGCAGCGCAGCCGGATTCTCGAGCCGGAATATAGTGTGCCAAGCGGGGGCTTCTCGTTCTGGGTACGGCTTACCGCGGGTACCGATCCGGTGAGGTTTATTGAAGCTGCAAGCCGCGAGCACGACGTACACCTTATAAATGGTCGGAACTATGGCCCACGAAGTGGCCGTCACGTGCGCCTGTGTTTCAGCTATCTTCCAATATCTCTCATTGAGCAGGGGCTGGAGCGCTTAGGTAATCTGCATGCTAACCTTTAGACGCGCGTGGAATGTTTCAGCAGAGTTTTCCCATCATCTGAGAAGGGCTCGCAGGTCCAGCTCCCAGCGCCGACACTTCTGAAGAGAGCGAGCTTACGCGGTCACACGAAGTGGCTGTCCTGCTTTGTTGCCGGCCGGCAAGGTCGCCTTGGTGCGCCCTAACCGACCTGCTCGTCACTCGTCCCGAAGCTTCGAAGAAATGTTCGAGCTGCAAGGGGTGCTTCTTTGCCACGCACTGGAGGCAGAGTATACGGCCCCGATTTGCCGCATCTTTGTAAGCGTCGTTCTCAGGCCACGGCTTTGAGGGCTTGAGCGCGGTAGGCCCAGGGCAGTAGCTGGTCGATGTCGCGGTTTGGATGCCCGTTGACGATCCTTGTCAGGACGTCGGTGAGATAGGCAAGCGGATCGACGTCGTTGACCTTGCAAGTCTCGACCAAGGTTGCGACGATGGCCCAATGTTCGGCGCCCCCATCGGATCCGGCAAACAGCGCGTTCTTGCGACTGAGCTTGATGCCACGGATTGATCGTTCGACCGTATTGTTGTCGAGTTCGATGCGGCCGTCATCGATGAAGCGTGTTAAGCCTTGCCAGCGCGAGAGGGCGTAACGGATGGCTTCGGCGAGCTTGATCTTCTGGCTGATGAGAGCCAGTTTGGCGCGCAGCCATACCTCGAAGGCATCGGCCAGTGGTCGGCTCTTCTGCTGCCGCACGAGGCGACGCTCCTCCGCGCTGCGGCCGCGGATCTCCTTCTCGATCGCATAGAATGCGGCGATGTGCTTCAGCGCTTCGCTCGCGATCGGAGCTGGGCCGGCGGTCGCGAGTTCGTAGAAGTTGCGCCGCATGTGCACCCAGCAGAAGGCGAGCTCGACCTCGCCACGTTCGGCAAGCTTTGGGTAGGCGTTGTAGCCGATGGAGTGGACGCCCCCCGACGGCATCGATTGTGCCAAAATGTGGGTGTTTCAACCTAGCAAGGAGGCGTTCGTGAACGACGTTAGCATCATTGGTTTGGATTTGGCCAAGAACGTATTCC